>DHVO01000161.1 GCA_002412705.1 Bacteroidales bacterium UBA5206
AAAACTCACACAGCCAAAAACTATTTGCTTGAAAAAGTTTGTTAACATATTGGCAATAGCACTAGGCGTTACTCTTATCGCTGTAATGCAGAGCTGGGGGCAGAATTTGCCCTCAGCCTGTGTTGGCAGCAATGAAATGTACTGGGTTAGAGGCTTTAATGGCATTTCCGACTTCGAGTGGAAAGTCTATTACCAGGACGGCACCTTGGTTGATCCTTCGCATTACACCTTGGTGGGTCGTGGTGATAGTATCCAAATGAGCTGGAGCGAGAGCTTGCCAGGCGGTATCTACACCTTCGAGGTTATTGAGCACTCCGACTATGGCTGCACCGGCGAACCCTGGAGGCAGGATATTGTGCTTAACAGCCCCACCATTAACATTCCCTTCGATGGCGTGCCAACCAACATCGCAATTTGCTTTGGCGATCAGGCAGCGCTAGACCCCGGTCAGTTCCAGAGCTACCTTTGGCAAGATGGCTCAACTAACCGCATTTACTACACCGGCGACGCTGGTACCTATCAGGTTAGACTTGTTAACGACGAGTACGCCTGTTCCTATAACGACATTGAGGTTAATGTAAATCCGCTACCCGTTGTTTGGCTGGGTAACGATACCGTTCTTTTTGGCGACCAAACCCTTCTTCTTGATGCTTACGGAAGTGATATTATGAGTTACAACTGGAGTACTGGTGATATCACTTCGAGCGTATATGTTGATGGGCGCAGTGGAAACCAACAGGTTTGGGTAACCGTTACCGACGATAACACCTGTTCTGCTAGCGATACCATTTACATTGCCGCAGCCGATTACTCTAACATGAAAATTCCTGGCGCCTTTACACCAAACGGCGATGGAATTAACGATACCTGGCTATTCCCCGCCCCCAACAAGGATGGGTTCGACCTTTACCCTTACCTAAACGATGTTGACGTTAAAATCTTTAACCGTTGGGGTAAAATGGTTTGGGAATCGGAAGGGCCATTTAAGGCTTGGGATGGTAAGGATATTGGTGGACGAGAGCTTCCTATGGACTCTTACCACTACATAATAAGATTCAATGTGGGTAACGATGTGTACACCTACAAGGGGTCGGTAACAATTGTTCGATAGCCTTTGTGACTTTTAACAACAAAACGTAAACGTTTTAGACCAAAGTATAAATGAGGAGAAAAGTTTATATACTGATGATGATGATGTTTCTGGGAGGTGTAGCCACCGCTCAGCAGCAGCCCATATACAGTCAGTATATGCTAAATCCATACTTGCTAAATCCAGCAATTGCTGGCCACGAGGGCATTACCAACATCAACCTAACTGCCCGCGAGCAGTGGTTGGGGTATAGCGATGCTCCTAGCACCTATGCGCTTAGCGCACAAACCCGTATTCTAAAAACTAGCTTTAGGAACCGCTCTAGGCTTATTAAGAACAAGGTTAGGCGCCGCCGCCCTAGCGGAAAGGTTGGGCTTGGTGCATACGTGTTTAACGATGAAAACGGAAAGTTAAGGCGTACAGGTCTTCAGGGAACCTACGCTTACCACATATACATTAAGGATTTTCAGCTGAGTTTTGGAGCATCCGTATCGGCATACCAGTTTAAGGCCGATGTTAAGCCAACCGATTTATATAACGGAGGCAACGATCCTCTGGTACAGTCGGGTGTTGCCAACGCCAAGTTCTCCCCCGATGCCAATGTGGGAGTGCTAATTAGCAACGAGAAGTTTTACGCAGGGCTATCGGTTTCGTCCCTATTCCAGAGCGCCATTCAGTTTGGCGATGGGAATAAGGAGAGCGCCTACCGCTTGCTGCGCAACTACTACCTAATGGGAGGTTACACCTACACGCCATACCGTAGCGATATTTCCTATGAGCCATCGCTGATGCTCTCCTTTACTGAGCGGCTAACCTGGAGTGTAGATGCCAACCTAAAGGTTTACTACAAACAGGATTACTGGGCAGGCGTATCGTTCCGTACAGCAGGAGCCGCAGTAATGATGCTGGGTATGAAGTACCAAATGTTCTACTTTGGTTACGCCTTCGACTATGGTTTTGGCGATGTTAGCGCCTTTAACCAGTACGGCTCGCACGAGCTAATGCTGGGCATCCGCTTGGGCGACAATGCACGCCGCTACCGCTGGTTGAACCGATTCTAGTATTTACAACCTATTACATATGGCACCCTGCCCCTCAATGAGGGGTGGGGTGTTTTTTTTGAGAAAGGGGAGGTAGAGGAAGAGGAGGAATTGGAAGAAGATTGAGGAAGAGGATGAAGATGAGGAACTGGAAGAAGATTGAGGAATTAGGAGGAATATTGCTGTAGCGCCACAGCACGCTGTAAAAAAACCTGACAGGATTTCAAATCCTGTCAGGTTTAAATGTAGGGCTTTAGCCCTGAATAAGTAAACACAAACAACCAAACATCAAACCCACTAAAATTCCTATCTTTGTAAAAAATAGCATAAAATGGACGGAACAAGATTAAGCAAGGTATCGAGGCAAATCCAAAAGGATTTAGGCGAGATGTTCCAGCGTCAGTCAATGGCCCTTTTCCAGGGACGAATGATTACTGTTACTACCGTTAGGGTAAGCCCCGATTTAGGTGTTGCAAAGGTTTACGTTAGCATATTCCCAACCGAGAACCGCGAGGCTGTACTGGAGCTGGTTCGCGAGAACGCCAGAACGCTTCGTCATGAGCTGGCAAAAAAGGTACGTCATCAGCTACGCGTTGTGCCTGAACTGGCCTTCTTCCTCGACGATTCGCTCGATTATATCGAGAATATTGATAGGCTCTTAAAGCAGTAGTCATGGTTAAGAACCTCGTTTCGCTTTTCTCTAGGTTTATACCAAGGCATTTGCTGCAGAACTGGGCTGCCTTTTTCCTTAGAACCATAGCGTTTGTATATAGCGGTAACAAGTTTGAAGATCCCATTACAGGTAAGCGTTACCGCAAGCTGCTGCCCTACGGGCGTATTGTTTCGCGGCCTAATGCTCTAGCGCCCCATAGCCTTTCGCTTGAGCGGCATCGCCTGCTTTGGCTTTACCTAAAGGAGCGCACCGGATTTTTTACCGATAATTTGCGTGTGCTGCACATTGCACCAGAGTACTGCTTTCTTAAGCCCTTTAAGGCGCTTAGCAATCTGCAGTACATCACGGCCGACCTGGTTTCTCCTTGGGCCGACATTAAGCTCGATGTGCGCAGCATTCAGTACCCCGATAGCTCGTTCAACGTAATTATATGCAACCACGTGCTTGAGCATATCGACGATGAGCAGAAGGCCATGAGTGAGCTCTACCGTGTTATGGCTCCCGGGGGATTTGGTATTTTTCAGGTGCCGTTAGACCCATCGCTTACCCAAACGCTTGAGAACCCTGCGTACAACACTCCTGCACTGCGAGAGAAGCATTATGGGCAGCGCGATCACGTTAGGCTTTACGGAACCGATTACGCCCAAAGGCTACGTAGTGTGGGCTTTACCGTGGTTGAGGATGGCTACGTAAAGCAGCTGGCCCCAGAGCTGGTTGAGCGGTATGCATTGCCAAAGGATGAAATTATATACCTCTGCAAAAAGAGCTAAAACATGAATCTACCCTTTTTCATCGCCAAGCGATACGTTATTGCCAAGAAGTCGCATAACGTAATTAACATCATTTCTGTTATATCGATGATTGGGGTAGCTGTTGGTGTAATGGCTCTTGTGGTTGTGCTATCGGTTTTTAACGGGTTCGATATGCTTATTCGCAACCTATTCTCCACGTTCGATGCCGATCTTAAAATCACCCTTGTTGAGGGGAAAACTTTTAGTGCCGATACATCCACCTTTTTACAGGTAAAAGAGCTAAAAGGTGTTGCTGTGTTCTCCGAAGTATTTGAGGAAACGGCCATGTTTAGCTACGGCTCCAAGCAGCACATTGGTAGGCTAAAGGGTGTTAGCGATAACTACGCCGACCTTACGGGAATAGACTCCATGATTGTTGATGGAAAGTTTAGCCTTTGGTTAGGCTCAAATCCGCTGGCCATAATGGGACGGGGAGTTGCCTATCACCTTAGCGCTAGTTTGGCACATTTCGATCCACTAACAATAGATGCACCCAAGCGCGGCGCATCGCCCATAGGGCTGTCGGCAGTTAATGCATTCAATCGTAGGGCCTTAATGCCCATTGGCATTTTTAATGTTGATATGGATTACGACCAGAGGTATGTTATTGTGCCCATATCGCTGGCTCGTGAGCTGTATGGCTACACAAATGAGGTAACGCAGATAGAGCTAAAAATTAGCCCCGATACCGACCCAAACACCATACAGCAGCAGGTACAATCCATTGTGGGTAGTGAGTTTAAGGTGCTAAACCGATATCAACAAAATGAGTCGCTTTACAAAACTATGCGCTCCGAGAAGCTGGCCATTTCGTTTATTCTCACCCTGATACTGGTAATTGCCTCGTTCAATATTATTGGCTCCCTATCCATGCTTATTATTGACAAGCGTAAGGATGTGGAAACGCTTCGTAATCTGGGTGCCGACAATGAGCTTATTCGTAAAATATTCATGGCCGAGGGGATTATAATCTCCTTTGTGGGTTCCGTTGTTGGGATAATACTTGGTATAGGCATTTGTTTGGCTCAAATCCACTTTAAACTGGTTACCCTTACAGGTACTGGCACTTTTATTATTGATGCCTATCCCGTTGATATTCAGTTATTAGATATAGCTTATGTTCTGGCTGCGGTTATAGTAATTGGCTACATATCAGCCCGTTTCCCGGTGAGGTACATAACCAATAAGATATTAAATTAGAGGTAGAGGAGGGAGATTGAGGGAGATGAGGAAGTAATAGGAAGTCAATGGAATAATAAAAAGAAGGAAGAGGAGGAATGTGAGGAAGAGGAGGAATTTTAATGTAGCGCCACAGCATGCTGTGGCGATTTTAGAATTATCATATTTCCACCATCAACACCCCACACATGTAGCGTCACGGCATGCCGTGGCGTGTTTGGGATTATCGGAAACCCAACGCCAATACCCGCATGCGTAGACCCACAGCATGCTGTGTCGAATACCAGAATTATCAGAAATCCATCATCAATCCCAACGCATATGACCCCCAATAAGCCCGTGTAGAACAAACCCCGAAGGGGTGGTGTTATTGTAGCAAAATAGATTATTGGTACAATTAACCCCGAAGGGGTGACATAATAGAGGTAGGCAGATTGAAGAAGAGGAGGAATGTGACGAAGATAGAGGAATTAGGAAGAATATTGCCGTAGCGCCACAGCACGCTTTGGCGAACATCGAAATCAACAGAAACCCAATATCACCCCCTTGCATGTAGCGCCACAATATCTTGTGGCGATTTAACGCAACGTAACAACAAAAAAAACCTGTCAGGATTTCAAACCCTATCAGGTTTAAACGTATATGAATTTTTTTAACCTCGCCCTTTAGGGCGGGGTAGGAGTAAGGTGTTGTATTAGGGCTTTAGCCCTGAATGGTGAGAATACGATGCTTTTGGAATACTTGGAACCCTGAGGAACACGGAGACACAGAGGAATAGGAGTACACGAGAGGAACCTACCCCTAACAGGGTTCCAAACCCTGTCAGGGATTTTCTTCCCTTTGCGTCTTAGCGAGAAAGAACTCTTTCTGTCTTCACGAGAAAATACCTCTTAAGCCTTAGCATGGGCTACATGTTTCCCCAAGGTACTCCTGCTCCGTTTGCCCAGGAGTTGGAATAAACGATGCCGATACACCCAACGCATGCAGATCCATTATGGTGCTGTAACCCGATCGGCAAACCACCTTTTTAGCGCTTTTTAGCGCAATGGCAAGCTCATTATCGGGCAAATGGGGCACAATGCAGATATTCCCATTCCATAAGGGCGAAGAGCCTTTTTCTGGACGTCCTTCTATAATAATCGCACGCAAATTACCCCTTTGGGCAACCCCTTTCATGGTATCAACCAGCATGGAGCGATGCGGTTCTGGCCCCGATGCTAAAACCATCAAGTCCCACACCTTTTCCTGCTCAGGAATATTCATCTCACTAAATCGCGATAGCGGGCCAATGTAGCGTGCATTGGTAGGAATCCTTAACCCATGCGATAGCTTTCCCGATAGGTTTTGCTCACCCTCGTAATCGGGAATCCAAACCTGGGTAAATCGAGAAGCAAACCATCTAATAACCGCCATAGCAATAGGTTCGGCCCAGCCAAAGGGTTTGGGCAGCAATAGCCTTAGCTGATGGGTAATTAGCACCGTTTGGATAGATGCATTGAACAGCCCGTACCTATTATCGGAGATTATAACATCGGCTCCCAGCTGCTTTACCAGCCGCTTGGCCCTGCGATGCTCCCAAAGGGCAAAAAACGGAAGTTTTAGCGCATAGACAATTAAAGGCAGCAACTGCGACTCGCCTTTTGAGAATCGGATGGTTTGCGATGGAAAATGAATGGGCTCAAGGCGAGGAAAAGCCTGCTTAAGCAACGCATTGGTATGACTATCGCCAGCAATGGTTACCCTATTGCCATCGTTTAATAAGTTCTTGATGATTGGAATAAGCCGTGCAGCATGGCCAAGCCCCCAGCCAAGGGGGCACACAAGCACCGTTTTGTGCTTGATTGGCTCCATAGTTTATCCGGTTACCTGTACTGGAATACCTAATGCCTCTACTCTATGGGCAATTTGCCTAAGCTCATCAACAGAGATTCTCTCAAGATTCTCGGCAGGGGTCTCGCGGGCAATGGTGTAAACCATAACCTCCTTAGGGTTAATCTCGTTAAGGAGCTCAAGCCAGCGGCTAATCTCCTCGGGACGAGTATTATCAACAGCAACACCCTTGTAGGTTCCTCTAAGGAAAAGGGTTTGCAGAATAACGTTCCCTTTAAACTGCTTTAGGTTCTCAACAATCTGTTCAATGGTAACCTTGGTTTTAGGCTGATTCAAAATCCTAAAAGTAGCATCAATACCTGAGTCTAACTTCAGGATATTCTGATCGACCTTTAGTAAAGCCTTTACCACATCGGGCTTGTGAAGATATGTTGAGTTGGATAGAACAGCGATTTGGGCATCAGGAAAAAAGTGGTTCCTAACCTCGATGGTATCGTTAATAATTCCAGCAAAATCAGGGTGAAGCGTTGGCTCACCGTTTCCTGCAAAGGTAATAACGTCAAGGTCTTCGCCATCCTCAAGCATCTCCTCAAGCTTTTCCTCAAGCGATTCGCGAATGCTCTCGCGGCTTGGTAGCTTACCCGATGATACAGAGTTGGTCCATCCGCACTCGCAGTAAATGCAGTCGAATGAGCAAACTTTAGAATTGGTTGGTAGGAGGTTAACTCCCAGAGAGATGCCTAATCGTCGGCTTTTTACTGGACCAAAGACGATACTATCGAAAAGAAACGTACCCATGTTTGTTTTGAATTGCTGCAAAGGTAATAAAAAAGGAATACCTAACCCGTATTATCTTTTTTGTTTATATGATATAGAGCAGATTAGGAAGAGAGGGAGGTGAGGAAGTGGAGGGAGATGAGGAATGAGAAACGTTGGACATTAGTAACATGTAACCTGTAACAGGTCATAAAAAAGAGGAAGTAATCGGGAGTTAATCGGAAGTCAACGGAATTATATAAAGAAGGAAGAGGAGGAATGTGAGGAAGAGGAAGAATTAAGAAGTGGTAATGTAGCGCCACGGCATGCCGTGGCGTGTTTAGAATTATCAGAAACCCAACATCAATCCCTGTATTTGTAG
>DHVO01000240.1 GCA_002412705.1 Bacteroidales bacterium UBA5206
TAATAAAAGAGCGAAGAGATGCTTTACAGGTAACCCAAGAAACCTTAGCAGAGCTTTCTGGTGTGGGCTTAAGAACGCTTAAGCAGTTTGAAAGCGGAAAAGGAAATCCCACTCTTGAAACACTACAGAAAATAGCCGATGTGCTGGGTTTAGAGGTGAGTCTTAAAATCAAAGACATAACTCCTAACAAATGAGGCAAGCTAGAATACTATACAAAGATGAAGACGCTGGAGTTCTGACTCAACATGACGATGGCTCTTTTTCATTCCGTTATAGTATCCGCTGGATGGAAGACAGCAGCAAACCTCCCATTAGCTTAACACTGCCCAAAACTAAGCAAGAATATCACTCCCCATTTCTGTTCCCCTTCTTCTTCCACCTTCTTCCCGAAGGATCTAACAAGTTGGTGGCGTGCAAACATAACAGAATAGATCTGGACGATCACTTTGGTTTGCTTATGGCCACAGCCAAAACCGATAGCATTGGAGCCATTAGGGTAGTTAAAGATGAGAACGTATGAGCCTACCAGAAATAACCCATTGCCCAGGCATTTTAGCCGAAGGCTTTAGCACTTATAGTAGATCTTGCCTAAACCGAGTGTTTATGGGGAAAAAGGTGCACCATGTTCTACCATACAACTCTCCCACATCAACCTCAGAAACGGATGCACTTTTTGAAGAGAATCAAAAGAGAATATCCATTTCTGGTGTACAGGAAAAGTATTCCGTACTACTTGAAAAGAACAGATTACGGCTTATTAACGAAGGTGAACGCGGAACACATATTTTAAAACCAATTCCACGGATTGGCAAAAAGGCTGACCAGATGCCTGCAAACGAGCATCTAACAATGCAAATTGCTCGGCAGGTATTTGGAATAGAAACTGCCGAAAACGCCTTAATATTCTTCGAGGATGGCTCCCCAGCATACATAACCAAACGGTTTGACTTAAAAGAGGACGGAACAAAACTTGCACAAGATGATTTTGCATCATTAGCAGGAAGAACACCTCAAACACATGGGGAACACTACAAGTATTTAGGAAGTTACTTAGAGCTTTTTAATTTGATGAAAGAATTCTTACCCGCCTACAAGCTAGAAACCCCCAAACTACTTAAACTACTCGTTTTTAACTACCTGTTTTCTAATGGCGATGCTCATTTTAAGAATTTTGCATTGTTAGAAACACCTATGGGAGACTACCGCCTTAGCCCTGCTTATGACCTGCTAAACAGCCGAATTCACATAGAAGATAAAGAGTTTGCTCTTGACGATGGACTACTCCCAAGAAACCTTGCTCAGGGAAAAATAAGCAAACAGTTCGCTATACTAGCCGAACAAGTAGGTGTTAGCAACAATTATTTTGCAGATTTAATGATACAGATGGTATCTAAATCCGATTTGGTGGAAAGAATGGTAAACGCCTCTTTCTTAAATGAAACAACTAAAAGGAACTACTGGCAGGCTTATCAGGGACGATTAAAGCAACTAACAAAAGAGTAGAGGGAAACAAAAGGTCATATACCATCAATAAAACAAACGGAGAAACCAATCGCTAGAAAAACATCCCTTTAGCTATTCATAAACCACTCCAAACAATCTAGCAGCAGCTTTTTATTGTTCTTTTCCAAATGTATTTACTACATTTGCTTGTACACCACAACCTAGGATGGTGTTTTGGTTTCACTCAAACCCTCAGCAGTATGAAACATATAATTGTTCCCATAGATTTCTCAAAAGAATCGTTAAACGGATTGAGGCTAGCCATTGTGTTTGCAAACAAGTTCGATAGCAACATACAACTGGTTTACGTGCAGCAAAACCCATCGGAACTTAGCCGTGGCGGGTTTGAGGAGGAACACAAACACGCTAAAAACGAGCTGGAACAGCTGGTTACAGAGTACTCCGTTAAGCTTAACGATAGCTCCAGGCTAACCTACATCATAAAAAAAGGGAAGGTTTACCGCGAGGTGGTGAACCAAGCTGCAGCCTTTGAGGAGAGCATTATTATTTGCTCCACCCACGGCGCATCGGGTTTTGAGGAGTTCTTTATTGGCAGCAACGCCTTCCGCATAATATCGGCAACAGACAACCCTGTTATAACCATACGTCACGGCTCCATGCCCCGTGACATTGAGCGCATTGTAATGCCCATTGACGTAACCTCCGATACCCGCCAAAAAGTGCCCATTACCGCCGAAATTGCTGCGGCGTTTGGTGCAGAGATTCATGTGCTGGCCGTATCAACAGTAAAATCGGAGGAGGTGGAAGCCAAGCTTAACGCTTACTCAAAACAGGTTTGCGAGTACCTAAAGGATAGGGACATACGGTTCCATCTATCGAGCGCCAAGGGAGGGAACCTAACCGACGTAACCATTGAGTACGCCCTTGATGTTAATGCCGATCTTGTAAGCATTATGACCGAGCAAAGCCTTGATATAAGCAACTTTGTTCTGGGTAGCCTTGCGCAGCAAATGCTAAGCAAATCGCCAATTCCTGTGCTAAGCATCACCCCAAAAGAGCTTTTCATTATGGGAAGCTTTAAAACCTTTGGAACACCTTATTAGGCTAAAAGAGAATGCTAACACCATTGATGTAGAGTAACTACATACTTTCAATAGATACAACAAGGGGAGGCTGCTGCTTCCCCTTTTGTGTATTAGCCCTGCTAACAATTCACACATTTTAACCCCCTCCTTTCGTACAAAACACTACTTTTGATATCCCTAAATAATCATCTGTAAACTATGGATTCAAGCAAAGTGAGCATCTCCATTAAGGGGTTGCAGAAGTCGTATGGCACACACCACGTACTAA
>DHVO01000171.1 GCA_002412705.1 Bacteroidales bacterium UBA5206
CGTCACAAATAAAGAGAAATACATAAAATCCGTGTCAATTCGTAAAACCTGTGTTATCCGTGTTCCATGTCACCTGTAACAAAGAGAGAGGAAGTAGCCGGGAGTTAACGGAATTAGTAAAGAAGGAAGTGAAGGAATATGAGGGAGATGAGAAATGAGAAACATTGGACATTAGTAACATGTAACTCGTAACGCGTCACAAATAAAGAGGAAGTAAGAGGAATACATAAAATCCGTGTCAATTCGTAAAACCTGTGTTATCCGTGTTCCATGTAATCCCCAAACCTGTCACAAATAATTAAATAACAGGAAATCAGAAAAAACTAGATACCATGAAGGCAAAGGAGCTTTTTGTAGTAGCAGCTGTTGCCGTTGCGCTTGCAGCCTGCGGAAAAAAGGAGAGTACCCAGCAGCAGGAGAGCAGCACCCCTGTGGTGGCCGTTGCGCTGGCCACCGAGAAGGAGTACACTCCACAGCTAACCTACACCGGAACCGTTTTTGCAGCGCGCGAGGCTAACCTTGGCGCTTCGCTGCCGGGAAAGGTAGAGCGTATTCTGTTTACCGAGGGGCAACATGTTAGTAAGGGCGACCTTATAGTTGAACTCTCGGACGAGATGCTTACCCAAGCGCAAATTGAGTACGAAACCATTAAAAAGGACTACGAGCGCGTATCGCGACTAAGGGAAAAGGGTAGTATCTCCGAAATGGAGTACGACCACATAAGGGCAAAGTACGAGGCATCGAAGGCTAAAACGGAGATGATTCGCAAGAACACGCAGGTTCACGCTCCTTTCTCGGGCGTTCTTGTTGAGCGGATGATGGAAGAGGGCGAGGTTTACTTCCTTAACCCCGGACTGGAACCGGGCTATTCCATGCGCTCTGGCATAGTTAGGCTGATGCAGTTAGACCCTGTGCGCATTGAGTTTGAGATTAACGAGAAGCAGCTTGGTGATGTAAAGGTGGGCCAAAAGGTAACGGTTACGCTAGATGCCTTTGTGGGAGAATCGTTTGTTGGGAGTGTAAAGAGCATTAAGCCAATGCTTTCTACCATATCTAGAACTGCAACGGCCGAGGTCTCTATTGCTAATCCCAATACCAGAATAAAGCCAGGCATGTACGCCAATGTAACCGTTATGCTTGCGCCACAAAAGGCGGTATTTGTGCCCATAAAGAGTCTTTACCGCGTTGCTGGCACAGCACAGGATTACCTCTTTACCGTAACCGATGGCGTTGCAAATCAGGTTCCCGTTGAGCGTATTGTTACCATTGCTGATATGGTGGCCGTAAAGGGCATTAGCGCCAATCAGCAGGTAATAGCCGAGGGCAAGAACCGCGTAACCGATGGGCAAGCCGTAACGGTTAAGAAGTAGCCCAGCAAATCAATCAATATCAACATAAAAGTAAAACACTAAACAGCATATAGCCATGAGATTACCTGAAGTAGCCGTTAAACGGCCAGTGGCAACCGCAATGCTTTTTGTGGCAATGCTAATCTTCGGTTTGGTCTCCCTTTGGAAGCTACCGCTCGATGTGCTTCCAGAACTTGAGCTGCCAACCCTTACCGTTATTACCGTTTATCCGGGTGCTGCTGCCGATGAGGTAGAGGAGCAGGTAACCCAGGAGCTGGAGTCCATTCTATCGGGAACGGAGCACCTAAAGGAGATTACGTCGCAATCAAAGGAGAACGTATCGTTTATTGCCTTGCAGTTTGATTGGGGTACCGATATTACCGCTGCCGCAAACAACGCCCGCGACCTTATTGAGCTGGTTAAGAACAAGCTTCCCAACGAGGCGCGCAACCCAGTTATATTTAAGGTTAACTCCAGCATGATGCCCATTCTGGTTTACGGTGTAACCGCAAATGAGAGCTACAACTCGCTTAACCAGATTCTTGAGGATGAAATTGCCAGTCCGCTGCGCAAAGTGCCCGGCGTTGGAACGGCCCTTATTATTGCAACCCCAATTAGGGAGATAAAGGTTAATGTAAATCCCAATGCGCTAAAGGCGTATAACCTCTCCATATCGCAAATATCAACAGTGCTAAAGGCCGAGAACATATCTATTCCCGGCGGTAACATTAAGGTGGGCGAGAGCGATTTTGCCATCAGGGTACCCGGCGATATTGAGTCGTTGGACCAGCTGCGCAACATCGCCCTAATCAACTTTAACGGAAACGTTATTAGGCTAAAGGATGTAGCCACGGTTACCGATGCCTTTGCCGAGAAGGATGAGTTTGCCCGCACCACAAACGGACGTGGCGCAGCGCTTATGATTCAGAAGCAGAGCGGCGAGAACACCCTAAACGTGGTAAACGCAGTGCGTGCCAAGGTTGCCGAGCTGCAAAAAAAACTTCCGGCCGATGTTAAGATTGAGGAGGTGATGAAATCCGATGAGCTGGTAACGGAGAGTATCCGCAGCTTATCGTCGTCGCTATGGTACGCCATGTTCTTTGTGGTTATTGTGGTGTTTGCGTTCCTGCGCAACTGGCGACAAGGTTTTATTGTGTTTCTAACCATCCCATTCTCGCTTATTAGCGCGTTTATTGTGATGTATGCCATTGGCTGGACAATCAATATCTTCAGCCTTATGTCGCTAATTATTGCCGTGGGTATGGTGGTTGATAACGCCATTGTTGTGCTGGAGAATATCACCCAGCACATAGAGAAGGGCGCAAAGCCAAAGCAGGCCTCCATTTTTGGTACAGGCGAGATGGGGCAGGCAATTACCGCATCAACCCTAACCACGCTCATGGTTTTTATCCCCATGATTTTTATGGGTGGCATTGTGGGTATCATGTTTAAGCAGCTGGCGTTGCTAACCGCAGTTACGCTAATAACATCGCTGTTTACATCGCTTACGCTAACCCCAATGGCATCATCGCTACTGCTAAGCGGAATGCGCAAGGGTGAAACACGCAAGCACGGCAAGCTGTTTACGCTAAGCGAGAAGCTTTTTCTGGCGCTTGAAAACAGCTACAGAAAGCTGCTTGGCTGGGCCGTTAAGCACAAAACCGTTACGCTGGCGCTAACTGCTGCGCTACTTGTGATAAGCCTTTGGGTTGGTAAGGGGCTGGGTAGCGACTATATACCCGAGTTTGATGCTGGCGATATTGCAGCAGTAATTGAGACCGAGGTGGGTACATCGGCACAAAAAACCGATAGCGTTGCACTGGTGGTGATGGAGATTTTTAAGGAGGAGATACCAGAGATGGTTCCCGGGTCGCTATCGGCCATTAGCGGACAAACTGACGATGGCGTGCTAACCACCGTAGGTTTCCGTGAGGGGAAAAACGTATCAACCATTCTGGCGCACCTTACCCTGCCCGATAAGCGCGATAGGAACGCCAAGGAGATTGCCGAAGCAATTCGTGTTAGGATTAAAGAGGTTCCAGAAATAGAGAACTTTAGCATAATGGCGGGTAGCCTTATATCCGCAGCCATAACTGGAAACAAAAAGCCCATTGAGGTTAATATCTACGGAAAAGAGTTTGAACAGATTAACCCTGTAGCCGAGGCCATCAGCAGTAAGTTTAGGGAATCGGGTAGCTTTATTGATGTTGCCAACACCGTTGATAAGGGTAAGCTGGAGGTGCAGGTTAGGATTGATAAGAACAAAGCATCGGCCATGGCGCTAAACACCGCCATGATTGGGATGCAGATACGCCAGAGCATTTATGGTGCCGAGGCTGGTAACCTAAAGGATGGTGGCGAAAAGTTCTCCAT
>DHVO01000109.1 GCA_002412705.1 Bacteroidales bacterium UBA5206
TTAACCACCTTAGTTGCCAACGAATCGAATATGCTGGAGAATGGACTACCAACAATGTCGCTGGACACAACAGGATCGGTGCAGTAGTCAACAATTCCCTTCAAGGAGCTGTTGGCGTACCGCTCAACCGCTGCGTTAATGGACTCAACGGTTACGGGTTTCTCAAAGGTAATTACCAGCTCCGATAGCGCCCCGCTAATAATGGGCACACGGGTTGAAATACCATGAAACCTATCGGCCAACTCTGGCATTACGGTATGAATGGCCTTTATTGCACTGGTTGATGTGGGTATGATATTGGCAGCCGACGCACGCGAACGCCTAAAATCGGCATGTGGCGAGTCAATAATACGCTGGTTATTGGTGTACGGATGCACGGTGTTTAAAAACGCGGTTACAATTCCAAACTCCTTGTTAAGCAGATGTAGAATTGGAGCCACGCTGTTGGCGGTGCAGCTGGCATTGGATATTATTTGCTGCTGCGCATTTAGCGTATCATCATTAACGCCAAGTATTACAACGTTATCCAGCTTATCGTCGGGAGGATTAGAAAGTATAACCTTTTTTGCCCCAGCGGCAATGTGCTTGGCAAGGTCGGCCTTAGTGGTAAAGCGGCCCGATGAGTCCAGCACAATATCGGCACCCCACTCCTTCCATGGAATTTGGGCAGGATTGGCAAAGTGACCTACGTTAATCCCCTTGCCATCAATGTACAGCTTACCATTCTCCAGCTTAAGATCGTGGTTTAACCTTCCATGAACGGTATCAAAGCGCAAAAGGTACAGCAACGTTTGATCGTCCATGGTGTCGTTAATACCAACCAGGTCTATTTCGGGATGATCAATCAGAAGTCTAAAGAAAACCTTTCCAATGCGTCCAAATCCGTTAATGCCAATCTTAATGCTCTTCATCCGTGCCCCTTTCTTTATCCTATAAAATTAGATGTGCAAAAATAGCACTATCTGCGCTTCGATGTTCCTTAAACCACATTTTTGAGTGATGATTTGGGAATTAAATTCCAGACACGCCACAAGTCAATATATAACAATTAAATAGATACCTACAACGTTTGCAATCTAGCTTTTCGATGCTTATTAGCAGCCCAATTTATTTGTGCATAAAGTAAATAAACTTGATATTTGAATAAATTTTTAAAAGTCCATATCCACATATTTCTGACACTAACTTAATCCCCTTGAATCATGGATCTTAAGGTCAATAGCAAGAATTACCTTGGCTTAAACAGCTTGGGACGAATTGGGAAATTAATGCTATGGAACCAGCTTATTAACCGCAATTTCGATGGCGTGGTGGTAAACCTTGGCCGCGAAGTGGGTAAAAAGCCCGAGGACATAATTGCAACCCTTGAGTCAGACTCAACCTATGGCCGTCTGGATAACTTCCTTTACGGCCACACAGGCAGAAAAGCGGAATTTAAGATTATTGATCGCGAAAACTTTCTATTCGAAGTTGATGGTATGCCTGTTAAAATTCTTACCAAAGAGCGCAACCCAAAGAACATACCTTGGGCAAAGGAGAACGTTCAAATTGTGGTTGATTGCACCGGTCAGTTCCTAGACCCAACGGCCGACACCGATTCTGCCAAGGGTAGCATTCGCGGGCACCTTGCTGGTGGCGCTAAAAAGGTTATTGCCTCTGCGCCGTTCAAAATTAAGGACTCATCTAAAAAGATGCCTGCCGATAGCATCATGATGGTTTACGGCATAAACCACATGGAGTTCGACCCCATGAAGCATCACGTTATTTCGGCGGCAAGCTGCACCACAACGGGCTTATCGCACATGATTAAGCCGCTGCTCGACAACGAGGCCACATCAAACATCCTCACCGCCTCCATGTCAACAGTGCACGCAGCAACCAACACCCAATCGGTTCTTGATGGTGTTCCCCAAGCAGGCACATCCGATATGCGTAAGAACCGCTCGGTTTTCAACAACATCATCCTCTCCACAACTGGGGCTGCAAAAGCGTTGGACGCCATAATTCCTCAAATACAAGAGATTGGATTCATGGCCGACTCGGTGCGTATTCCTACCAACACCGTATCGCTTATTACGCTTAACCTTACCTTTTACTCAGGAATTGATGAGAAGGGTAACCCCGTTATCAATCGCAACACCATTAACAACATCTACAAGGATGCTGCAGAAGGGCCACAGCGCGATATGGTGGTATTCTCCGATAAGCAGAACGTTTCGTCCGATTTAATGGGATACAAAGCAGCGGTGGTTATTGAGGGACACGAAACCCACACACGTACAGGCTTTATTAAGCTACCCATTGAGTCGCTGGCTAAATATGGTGTACAGGCGGCCAATGAGATTAATATTCCCGTTACCCACGTTAAAATTTTTGGCTGGTACGACAATGAGTTTGGAAGCTACGTTAACTTCCTTACCCGACTTGTTAACCACGTTGATGCATCGTTAAAGTAGTTTTATTGTATAGCAAAGCAAGTTAACCCACTACCTAATCCCTGCTGCCCCGTGTAGCAGGGATTTTTTGTTCCTCTGCTCCTACAGTAAACTAAATGCGCCCACACCTTGCTTTAGCTGCACTATTTTTTTACATTTGAAAAAAAGGCCACCATGAAGCTAGGATTAATGACCCGCGATGAGTGTATCGACTTTGTAGAATTTAACATCACAGGCGATGGCGAGAACTATAATAAGTGCGACCCCGAGTCCCTCTTCCTCAATATGAACCTATTCAATATTTTTGCATGCTGCTTTGAACGTAGCAACCACCTCTTTGAGATTCCGGGGCAGAATATGTACAACGTACGCAAAATTGTACCCCTACAAAATGAGCTTTTAGATAACCTAACCGTACTGGGACAGATTAGAGATATTGAGCAGTTTAAAGAGTATGTAACCTCTATTTTTCTTGGAAAAAATCTTCTGAATGAGCTAAAGCGTCAGGACTCCAAATGGGAAGTACGTTGGGGAGCCTACCTGCGTAAGCTAATCCAAATAAACAAGCAGATTATTCGCCTTACCGACTCGTGCGTTGAGCAGGAACGTGTGCTTTGGGTTATTGGGTACTAAACTGGTTTAAACAGCTCCGTCCAGCCCGTATCAAACTGGCAGCCGTCAAAATCGCGACGGAGGTTGTAGCTGTTGCGTAGCATCTCAAAGCTTTCTGGATTTTTACGTAACGCCTCATCGTCGGTAAGGATGGGATACGATTGGTTTACCACCGTGTAAACGTCCTCAAGAGTTGGTTGGGCGCCACAGGAAACGGAAATTTCACGTAATGGAACAAGCGGATTGGGAGTTGGGAACCAGCTGCCTGCCCCAAATCCAAAGAACTGCGACAGCGCCCTAACAACCATTACCGTTCCGTTAACCTTCCCCTCCAGCGAGTAACCCGCAATGTGCGGAGTTACAATGGATACACGCCTTAGCATTTGGGCATTAACATGCGGCTCCTCCTCCCACACATCAAGCGCACAGGCCGATATGGTGCCATTATCAATGGCATCCTTAAGGGCATTGGTGTTAACCACCTCGCCACGCGATGAGTTTAATAGCACAGCGCCCCGCTTAAACTTAGCTAGCAGCTCATGGCTTACCATGTGATAGGTTTTATGGGCACCCGCCCTGTTTAGCGGAACGTGAAAGGTAACAATATCGCTATGCTGCACAAGGGTATCAATATCAACAAAATCAGAAATCCCCTCGGTTCGCTGCCGTGGAGGATCGCAGCAAAGCACCTTAAAACCCATTGCCCTTGCCGTTGCCACAACGCGTTTACCCACGTTACCCACACCAACCACACCAAGCGTTAAGTTGCTGTGCAGCCTGTTTTGCTGCTTTAGCAGCGTTAGCATAGCCGCAAACACCCATTGCTGAACACCACCTGCGTTGCACCCCGGAGCATTGGTCCACGTAATGCCATTTGCTGCGCAGTAAGCCGTATCAATATGGTCGAAACCAATGGTTGCAGAGCCAATGAACTTAACCGCCGTTCCCTCTAGTAACGCCCTATTACAATGGGTACGAGTGCGAATAAGCAGCGCATCGGCATCAACCAGATGATGATTGGCTATTTCGGCACCGGGTAGGTATAGCACCTCGTCGAAATAGGGCTCAAGCGCACCTTTTAGGTAAGGAATATGGGCATCGGCAACCAGCTTCATGGCTTTTTTTATGCAAAGATAACCGCCAAGTTTAAACGCAGCCACATTTATTTTGCAACATTAGCTAAGTTTGT
>DHVO01000105.1 GCA_002412705.1 Bacteroidales bacterium UBA5206
CCTGCCTTTCCATCTTTAAATTGGAAGAATAGGTGATAGGCTCCCGTTTTTTGGCAGTTAAAGTCTATAGAGGGGTAATCCTTGCCAGTAGCAATAACGTGTGTAGTAGCTAGTAAGCGATTGTTGTCGAATAGCTGCAGCACAACTTTTCCCTCAAAGTCTTTAGAGTTGCAAACAGAGAAACGGTACTTAATGTCCTTCTTTAGAATAACAGAAAAACGCTGAGTTGGAGGAGGATCTCCTGCATCTAACCTAATTTTAAAATCTTTTAGGTAGGTAGCTTCCTTTGCTATCATTCCGCAGATTTCAATAAGCTCGTCTTCGGTTTGAGCAAATGCCTTTCCTGTAAAGTTTACTAGGAAAAAGGATGTTAGAAGTATTAGAATAGTATTTCTCATAACCGCAATAATTTCTCTAGTTAGCGCCCTTAATAATTCGATTTCTCACGTTCTGAACCTTTGCTACAATCTGTTTTAACAGTTCGTCCGACATGTGAATAGTTTGCACATCGTTTTGTTGGAACGTTAAAACGCCATCCTTTTCAATTGGAACTGTTTCTCCAACCTCAATGGTAATTTTAACCTGATCGTAAAGAACTTTAATCTCTTCTAGATCCGCAATTAACGCTTTAATGTTTGGATCCGCCTTGTAGTTGTTCAGTAGTAGCAATAGGGTTGAAATAATTACCTTTTGCTCCCCAATTGTTTCATTTATTTTTTCATTATACACATCTTGTGCCACTCTTGTAGAAAGGTACAATCCTTCTATCCAAACTCCAGCAACAATAACTGAGCTAAGGCTGGATCTGTTTGTCTCTCTGAGGTATGTGTCGATGCGATTAAAACTTTGTTGAGAAATAAAAACTAGTGAGTCTAGGTTCTCGTTGTTGGTAGCAAGTCTTTTAAGTGTAGAGAAGTCGAAAAACTGTCCAACCTGAATACCATCGGCCAACGATTTTATGGTTGATATGTAGTCCACAACCATCGATGTTTTCTCGTACATGTTAAGATAACCTAGGTCGGCTCCGTAAATGCCCAGTCCTAATGCTTTCCTAAAGTTTGTGTTAAATTGATCGGAATACCTGGTTTCAGCCAAGTAATCCTTGTTGAAAGGTATTTTAAGGCTTTTAATTATAGCAGCGGTCTCTATTGTTGATGATATGTTCTGAACCATATCGTCAACAACATCTGCCGAAACGGCAAGGGGTTGCTCGTCTGTTAGTAGTGATTCGGGAATGTCAAATTCATCACTTGTATTGTCCGATTCAAAGAATCGACAAGAAGTAAATAGCAATAGAAACGCTAGTGTAATGGCAATGTTTCTGCTCATAACGCAGCCCAATATTTATAGGTTTTACTTAATCCTTACCAAGTAAAGATAGGAAAAATATTTATTTTGATGCGGTAGGCACTTTAATTTTGGCAAATAGATCTAATAACCTCTTGAGTAGCTCAAAGTACAGTGTAACGTACAATGTAATGGTCATTATCCATATAATCAGAACGTTGAACCAGAATGTGTCGTAATAGTTACCTACAAAGTGCTTTCTAGGAGCAAGAAAATGAGATCTAAAATCAAGTGCATGGTTAGGAATTGGATCCCTGTAAATTGGATCGTATTGCTGCACAAGCTCATCCTTGTACTGTAGAATCTTGTTCTTCTCAAAGGTTTTAAGAACCAAATCGGCAACCGATTCGTTATGGTAGGCCCTTTTCTTTGCTTCGTAAAGCTCTGCGTTTGTGCTTACAAGGTAGTTTATAATTCTATCCTTTTTCTGATTGGCAGAGCCAAATATGGCATTATAGTGCTTATTAAGATCGTTCAAGTAGTCTAGCGTTGCAAATCCCGCTTCCTCATTAAAATCGGCAACGGTAAGGGCATTTAAGTAGTTGTAGGGAATGGCTGGAGCCATATAGTTTGTTTCGGTAAACAGAGCCTTGCTTAGTACAGCAAGATTATCGGCCAGCAGGGCCATAGCCTTTGGATCGTCCTTTTTGTCTACTAGCGATATGCTTTGCTCTGCTCTTTTGGTTAGCTCGGGGATGTAGTAAACCGTTTTATAGTTGGCATTGCGCTCAACTTTCTCTATGTCGTAGAAGTTCTTCTGAAAATCGTTGTCTTTAAACTGATGCACAATTAGCGCCTCGTATCCCCACTTGGTTACCATAAACTCAGCAATAAGGGGAACCTTGCTAATGCTTCCAACGCTACGGTTTAGCTTGTCGAAGCTAAACATGGCTCCAGAAAGAACCATCATCGGAATCATTATAAGGGGAATTACTATGTAAATAGTTACGGCCGAGTTAAAGGTTGCAGATATGTTTAGACCAAGCATGTTGGCAAATATCGCGGTGGAGAAAAGCACCAACCAGTACTCAAAGTACATCCCTTTTATTGCCAAAATGGAGTTGGCGATAAGAACAAACGAAATTGTTTGAATGGCCGATATGGTGAGCAGTATAGATATTTTTGAGAAGAGGTAACTTGTGCGACTCAGGTTAAGGAACGACTCCCTTTTTAGTATCTTCCTGTCTCTAAAAATCTCTTCGGCACTAACGGTTAACCCAATAAATAGGGCTACAATTAGCGACATGAAAATGTAAATGGGGATATTCTCGTTTTCCCTAAAAATGTAAACACTAGAGTTAGGGTCGGCAATATACCTAATTACGTAGGCTAGAATGAATGCCAGTATTGGTGTTTCAAGGAGGTTAAGGGCGATGTACTGGCTGTTGCTTATTTTAGACAGGAAGTCTCTGGTTGTATATATAAGAAACTGCTTGAACCGGGAGGGTATATCAAGCGATTTTGGAGGCTTAACATCCTCCGTTGCCACTTTCTTTATTTTGATATTCTCATTAAAGTACTCGCCCCATTTTGGTGGCGAAACTTTTCGCGTGGGTGTGTACTGCCCAAACTCATCAACTACCTTGGCTTCAATGATGTTGAATATAAGCTCTGGGTTTACGTTACCGCAGGTGGGACACTCGCCAACATCGCTGTTAATCTGCATGTCGAGGCGCTTAAAGTACATAACCGCTTCAACAGGGTTGCCGTAGTAAATCATGTACCCGCCAGTATCCAGAATCATCATATTATCGAACATCTTGTATATGTCTGATGATGGCTGGTGGATTACAACGAATATTAATTTCCCTTTTTGTGTGAGCTCACGCAAAAGGTCCATAACGTTTTCTGAGTCCCTAGATGAGAGGCCCGAAGTGGGTTCATCTACAAAAAGAATGGACGGTTCTCGAATAAGTTCAAGGGCTATGTTTAGCCTTTTGCGCTGGCCTCCCGATATCATTTTGTTAAGAGGAGAACCAACCTTTAGGTCTTTGCGTTCAAAAAGTCCAAGGTTGCTCAGCGTTTTATGTACAAGCTGGGTTAGCTCCTCTTCCGATTTATCCTTAAAGCAAAGCTTTGCGTTATAGTAAAGGTTCTCAAAAACGGTAAGTTCCTCAATGAGAAGGTCATCTTGAGGAATAACCCCAATAACACCTTCCAGTTGATCTTTCTCGGAATGGAGGTCTATACCATTTATCAGCACTTTGCCGCTTGTGGGGCTTTCTATGCCTGCCAGAACGTTTAGCAATGTGGTTTTTCCAGCTCCACTGGCACCCATAATTCCAATGAGTTTGCCATGGCCTTCGGAGAAAGTGATGTCTCTAAGTCCTATGCCGCCTGTTTTAAAGGTAAAGCCAACGTTTTCAACTTGGTATGATATTCTGGTTGCGTTGGTATCGGCAAGGTAGTGAGAGACTACATCGGTATAGTATATTGGTTTGCCCTTAGGCAGCTTAATGGAGCTGCCATTGGCAAACAGGTAAATTCGTTTGTTGTTTATTGGTAGCCCATTAAGGAAAACATCCTCGTTTCCTACATAGCGAAGGAAGTAGAGATCGACGCTTTTTATTTGAAGGATGTAGATGTAGCCATCTAGCGCTTCGGTTGGAATATGCTTGCAGTTCTCGCCTTTTTCGGGCTTATCATGGATTGCGAGAATGCTTGCATAGTCAAGCGTTTTGGGGTCGTTGTTAATAACAAAAGTTTCAATGTCGGTAAACTCCTCTTTGGAGAGTTTGAAAACTTCTGCTACCGTATTGATAATGGCCATACGCTGATCGGTAAATTTCCGATCAGCATTTACCAGTTCAAAAAGGCGAACAAGAACAACAACCTTTTGCTTCTGGGTAAGGGTCTTGTTAATCTTCTTGCAAATACCAAGAATCCTTACCGAGTCTTTAACCGAAGTAAGCTTGCGCTTTTTTGGCTTACCGTCAGCCTCCTCCTCTTCGTCTTTGTCGTTAAGCCCTGCATGCTCGTCAAAAAGCGTGATGTATTCCTTAACGGCCTCATCGTTTAGCTGTTGAGTGAGGAAGTTAACAACGTAATCGCGTTCGTTAGATTCAACACCTTCGTCTTGCTTTGCAATAATTGCAAATAGCTGCATTAACGCTTTCAGAATCTCTTCACTCATTTTCTATGCAGGGTTGTGTTTGCCTAAAGGGTACTAGTGCTGTTAGTTAAGTGTGTATCCAATTTGCTCAAAGGGCACGTCAACTATGTCGGCATACTCTTCGCCTGCCTCTTGCATGTCCTCGTCATCTTCGGGGTAGAACCACTTAACAACAACGTCTTTGCCATCTTCGTGCATTTGTTCAAGCTTCATAAGGATGTCGAGCAGCAGCTTAGAGCTAGCGGTATTAAAGTACACCAGCTTAAAGTTGAATGCAGTTTTGGCATTCGGGCTGCCAGCGTACTCATCGAGCCAATTTAGAATCGGATCGTAAAAGGCAGTAACATCCTCGGGGAGCGAGCGGCCTGAGATTTCAAAAATGTCATTTTCAGCGTCAAGAATAACCGTTGGGGTGTCGTCGGTTCCCATTATTTTTATGGTTTCCATATCGAGATGTGTTTTATCCGTTTCTAGAAATGGTTGATGTTAAAATAAAAAAGTGAGTTTCCTCATCAATAGGAAGGAAGTGGTACTCCAACTTTCTTCCAGTTTTGCGTGCGATGTCAATAAAGCCAAGCCCTGCACCTCCCTTTTCGGAGAGCCTTCCTTCGCGCATCTGGGTTTTGTAGAGCTGTTTTAGCCCTTCCTTATCCAGCTGGTTGATGTTGTCGAGAATCCTCGAGAGCTCATCAATCTTTGAGTTTTCGATAACGTTACCTGTTGTAACGTGGTAATCATCCTCGCCTTTGCTTACCATGAATATGCCGCGTCCAGCAAAAAGGAAATCGTCTGACCCAAAGCTATCAGCATGCTTACTGATGTTTTGGAGGCACTCTACCATTACATGGAATACCTTTTTTTGTACAGAGTTGGATTCCTCCTCTTTGGCCATATTCGACTCGGTGAGTGAAGTAAAGGCCTTGGTGATTTGGTGCGTGATTTCTCCCTCGTAAACAAGGGTTATTTCATGAGCTTTCATCGACTTGTAAAAGTCGTAAACGAACTCAAGAAATCCTCTGACATTTTTCTTATCCATAGCCCGTAAAATTATATAATTTGCAAGTAATAATCAATTCTAGAATTCAATCCCAATTAGCAATACATCGTCAACTTGTTTGTTGTCGCCCATATGCGCTTCAAAGTCATTAGAGAACAAATCTGAGTACTGTGGCATAGAGTATTGCTGGTTTGCCATTATCAGTTCCCTTATGCGGCTTGGACTGTACTTCTTCTTGTCTTCGCCCCCCACTTGGTCGGGTAGGCCATCGGAAAAGAAGAATATCTTATCGCCTGGCATAATCTCTAGTACATGGTTTGTGAAGTCAACCTCTCCTTTTTTAGGATGAGGAATACCTCCAATTGCTTTCCTGTCGCCCTTATACTC
>DHVO01000106.1 GCA_002412705.1 Bacteroidales bacterium UBA5206
AAAGGGATAGCTTTTTATTAAAAAAATCTCGGTTTACCTGTCCAAAAGCGTTCCATTTAAAAAGATCGAGGTTGGTGCTATAGGTTTCATTACCAAGGCTGCCACCAGTAAAAGTTGCCCTATAGGTATCGTTAAGGTAACGGGCGTACTCAAAACCTGCACCGTAGTTGAACTTATAGTTGGACTCGGTGCGTATGTCGCGCTCGTAACGGAACTTGTTCTCTATCTCCTGCGATGTGTAATCGAGCAGCTTAATATCGGCCTTATTGTTATCGCGGTACTTGTACTGCCTATTGTTAAGCATGTTACGGCTAACCACCCAAGTATCGAACCCATTGCTATAGTAGTGCTTGTAAACCACACCCAGAGTGTAGTTCCATTGGGTATTAACAGGAACATAGTTTAAGATGTACTGCTGCCCCTCATCGGGATTCTCAAGTCCCGTGTTAAGACTAAACTCATCTATAGCGCCTAATCCCACTACAGTAATCTCGTTCTTATCATCAATCTTAGTTTTGGTTTTGAACTGAAAATCGTTGTATGTGGGTAGAAATGGAAGTCCAAGCGCATCAAAAAGGAACTGCAAGTAGGACCTACGAGCAGAAAAAATAAAGGAAGACTTATCTCCCATTGGGCCATCAAGAGTTAAGGCCAAATCGGATGCTCCCACAGCTCCTTTTATCTTTAACCGGTCCATGTTGCCATCAATAAGCCTAAAATCTAGCACGGAGCTGGTTGCATTGCCCTTTGATGCAGGAAAAGCACCCGAGTAAAAGTTTACTTCGCGCACAAAATCAACATTAATTATACCCACAGGGCCGCCCGATGCACCTTGGGTTGCAAAGTGGTTAAGGTTGGGGATCTCCACTCCATCAAGGTAAAAGCGGTTCTCCGAGGCTCCTCCTCCCCGCACAATAACATCGTTACGGTAAGCGGGAGTAGATGCTACACCGGGTAGCGACTGAATTACGCGGCTAATATCCCTATTACCGCCAGGATTCTTCTCAATCTCATCAATGCCTATCCTACGAAGGGAAACAGGGCTCTCCTCGCTCTTTCTAAATGGCGACGCAGTTACGGTAACGGCATCTATCTGCACCGAGGTTTCGTCCATAGCAATATCGATGTATGCGGTACGAGCATTAGTAACCATTACAGCAGATGAAATAAAGGTTTCGAAACCAATTGCCGATACCCGCAGTTCAATAAAACCGGGTTTTAACCCAGAAAAGCTAAATTTACCATCAAAGTCGCTGGTAGAACCAATGGTTGTATTCCAAACCACAATATTGGCAAAGGGAATTGGCTCATTGTTCTTCTTGTTATAAACCCGCCCCTGAATAGTTCCCGATTCCTGTGCTAACAGCAAAAAGGGAAAAGCAATGAGTGCTATAAAGGACAAAATATATTTTTTCATACACATCTAGTTTCTTTTGTTAAGGAACAATTGTTTAGCAGTAAGGTTGTTTTACTTTGAGTAGTTAACGCCATTACCACCAATTTGTTTAGCTGGACACAATAAATATTTAAACACAAAAATAGCTGTTCCGCCAAACAATTAATATGTACTAATTTAATACACTTCATAACGCTTTTTGTAAATTCGCCCAAAGTGATGGGATTACAAATACCGTTACAAAAAACAACAACACACAATATATCTGATTATTAACGTGCGAAAACATAGTTAAATGCACCCCACCAAGGGTGCAGCTACCATGCTTCTTATGGTATAAGTTAAGACTATTTATGGTAATAATACATTGCATTTAGAATAAGCCTTTTTGCCTTTAACCATGAAATTAGGTAACCCACACATAACCGAAACCAAGCAAAGCAACTCAGCAACAGAGCTAACGGACTACTTTAGCTCTCTGGCAATTGCAATAGATTTACAAAGCGATGCAACGTTTGTTATTGATACAAATGGCATTATTCAGGTTTGGAACAAAAGTTTAGAAAGCATAACAATGGTTGATAGGAGCCAAATTTTGGGATTTAGACTTGATGAGGTTAGCAAAACGCTTCTTTACTTGGACAAACCTGCGCTAGCAGAACTTGTTCTTGCTAACAAAACCAGTACACACGTAGGCTATCCCATAAGCCAAACCGACCAAAACACGTTTACTTGCAACCTAAAACATATAAGCAGCACCAAACAGGAAACAAGTTACATCGTTACCGCATCGAAGCTCTACCTTAAGAATAGCTTAGCTGGTGTAATTCAAATCTACAAGAACCCCAATACCCTTTTGGAGGAGGAACTTCTTTTTGATAAAATAAAAACCGAAAGGTTAAGAATAGCCAAGGACTTACACGATGAGCTGGGCGTGCTAGTATCTACCCAAAAAATCTATTTAAACCTACTCAAGGAAGAGCTAAAAAGTAACCAACGTTGTGCCGAGTATATTGAGCACTCCCTAGACATATCAAACCAAACAATTAGCGCATGCAGCAGGCTAACAAGCAAGCTCAAATCCAACAGCTACCAGCGCAACCTTGCACAAGCCCTGCAAAGCCTATCAGTACTAGTGAATAGCACAGGAATGCTTGTTTTAGATGTTGATGTTGACGATGCTGTTGGCACCGTTGATGAAAACACCCAAACTGCCCTGTACAAAATAGTAAAAGAGCTCATTAATAACACGCTTAAACATTCTAAAGCGCGGAATGCCAAAATTACCTTAAATTTGGATGCAGATAAGGTAAACCTTTTCTATGCCGATAACGGAATAGGCTTTAACACCCAAAACAGAACAAATACAGTAAGCACAACTGGGTTAACAAGTATTTCCGAGAGACTAGACAGCATTGGCGCCAAATGGCAGCTAAAAACAGAACCCCAAAAAGGTTTACAGCTTAATGCGCAAATTGTTTTAAGTAAATGAGCACGATACACAAACAGGAAGTAACCATTGCAATAGCTGACGATCATGAGCTCTTTAGGCTTGGGATGAGGCACCTGTTTGCCTATATATCGTACACCAAGCTCATAGTTGAGGCCTCCAATGGGCAGGAACTTATTGAGAAACTTGCCGAAAAAAACGTTGATATTGTTTTTATGGACATTCAAATGCCCGTTCTTGATGGCATAGAGGCATCCATACAGGTAAAGAAACGATTCCCGCAAACCAAAATCATTGCGCTAACCTCATTTAGCGATGAGGAGTACATCTCCAGAATGCTAGACTGTGGTGCTAATGGATTTATGCTAAAATCGGCATCTATTAGCGAAATAAAAACGGCAATAGAGACCGTATCTAAGGGCAACTCCTTCTTCTCTCAGGAGCTCTTTTCCACAATCTCCAAAATGCTACAGACAAAGGAAAAACCGCCTACGCCGAAATTCCCGGAGATTAGCATACGAGAAAGAGAGGTGCTAAAGCTGCTATGCCGAGGGCAGGATACACAGGAAATTGCCAACGAACTTTTTATAAGCCCCAGAACGGTAGAAAAGCACAAGGCAAACCTAATGGCAAAAACAAACACCCAAACCACCCTCCAACTTGTAGTTTTTGCCCTTCGCCAAAGAATAGTAAGCCTACCCACTACGTAAATTTCCCTATACAAAATACATCTTCCAGTAGTAATTTTTTGTAAATACAGTAAGTATTTACTGCCCTTGCTTTATAGGCTATTCACGCATTGATACTCTTAAAGGCAACCCATACATTTGGAAAAATTGCCTTTAATTAGATATGAAAGAAATTAGAATTGCCTTAGTAGATACAGATGCAACAACCATAAAAATTCTGGAAGAACAAATTAACAATATTTCCAGCGCCAGCATTCACTGTATTCTAACCCCTAACCTAAGCAACCTCTACGAGTTAGAGAGTAAGTATATAAACGTTGTTATTATTGATGCTGACCTAACAAACTACGCAGGGATTGAGGCTATGCAAAAAATTAACGCGCTGTACTACCCTTATGTTAAAATTATTGCTGTAGCCGAAAATATTTCCCTTGACCTAGTTAGAATTATTGTGGAAACCGGAGCGTTGGGTTTAATCAGTAAAAAGGAGATAGCCGCATCGCTTGGTAGCGTAATGCAAAGTGTAATGTGCAACAGGATTTTTATTGAGCCATTCTAAAAAGAATCATCATTCATAAAACTACAACTTGTAATAAATTGGATTGTCAACCAGAGTTGCGATCTCATCAAAAAAGATTCTTACAAATCGGTATTTTAACGTATTTTCACAATAGGAGAATTTTAAGGCTAACTACAAGTAATAGGGTTTATACTACTACGCACGGCTTTAAACATATGTGATGGGGGAAATATGAGAAACCGCAAAAAAAGGAAATCAAGTTGCAGATTCAACTGGCCAGAGACACAACCAGCAAACACTTTTTACCAACAGAATTTGCTACTGCCAGCTATTCCATGTATAGTACGTTCACAATACGAAGCTGATATTTCCATATTCCTTATCGCCACAGGGATTCTAGCAATACTACTGCTACTGCTCATTTATAGAACCATTGCATTACGAAAAAAAGTAGAATCCAAAACGGCAGAAGTAAACTCAAAGGTAACGGAGCTACTACAAAAGGATCAGGAGCTGCAAAAGGAACAGCTTCTTTACCTAAACCTTTTTGAAAATGCCCAGGAGGGCATAATAACCTATCACGAAAGGGAATTTATTGCCTGCAACCAACGGCTTTGCGATTTCTTTGGCAGACCACGAAAGGATTTCAAAAGCAACCTCCTGTTTTTCTTCTCCCCCATAATACAACCCTGCGGCATAGATTCCATTACTAAAGGAATGCATATTGCCAATAGATCGATGAATGGAGAAAAGCAGCAGTTTGAATGGCTATTCATTAAAAAAAGCGGAGAGCTATTCTATGCCGATGTAACAGTTACCCCATTCCAATATTTAGGTACAACATATAGTACAGTGGTTATTAGGGATATTAACGAAAGGAAAAGGGTTGAAGAGGAGCTCAATAAGTACAAACAAATGCTAGAGATGCTTGTTGCTCAAAAAACCGAGGCGCTAAAACTTGCTAATTCGCAGCTAGAAACAAATAACGAGGAACTTATAACCACCAATGAGCTGCTAAAAAGTACAATAAACCAGCTAAATACCGAAATTTACCTAAAAGAACTCGCACAAAAGGAGCAAGAAAAGAATCAGGAAATACTAGACCGATTCATAAACCAATCTACCGATGGTATTTGCATAGTAGATCCCAAGGGTTACATAGTTTATTGGAATAGTATTCAGGAAGAACTCTTTGGAATTCCTGCTTCCAAGGCAAAGCAAAAGCACTACGAAACCATAGCTAAAACCTTTAAATACAACAGCAGCCCTTTCGACTATAACAGCATACAGAAAAGCATAGAACGGTATAAGGAGACAGGTATTGCTGTTATGGTAAACTTTACATCGCCCCAAGGAGATGCTGTTGCCAAGCATTTTGAAGCAACCCTTTTTCCCATACATACCTCCAGTGGCGTATATAGCGGACTAATAACAAGGGATTTAACACAACAAAAAATTGCTGAGCAATCCAACGAGATCTACAGCAAAAAGATTGAGGAGCTTCTAGCCATAAATACCCAACGAAATCTGGAACTCACCGACCAGCTAAGTGCCATCTTCCAGAATTCAAAAGTTCAAGTAGCATTCTTTTTACCCTCGGGAGACTCTTTTGAGTTTATATCCTATAGCAATAGCTGGTATCCTTTCTCTAAAGAAGGGCAAAGAAGCCTTAACAAACTGAAGATTGAAGATGTTTACAAGGACCAAACGCTAATTCTAATGGAATCCCTGCTCAAAGAGTGCCAAAATACAAACCGTGAGGTTAGCCGAGAAGTTGAGTGGACACACAACAATAGAAAGCATTACCTCAACTTTATGCTTTGGAAAATAAATCGGGGAGAAACCCCCGATTTGCAGCAAATAATATGTTTTTACTTTGATAATACAGAAAAACGGGAACTGGAGATTGCGCTTAGTAAGCGCGAAATGCACCTAAACAACGCACAGTCCATTGCTAATATAGGGAGCTGGGAATGGGAACTTTCGTCGCAAATGGTCTCATGCTCCAATGAGCTCTTTAATATATTTGAGATAGAAAATCAACATGGGCAAATCCCCTTATCATCAATATACAAAGCATTACCGGCAAATGAAACAAGAGATTTTATAGTAAAGTTAAAATCGTGTATAAAAGCAAAGAAGAGCCACTGCCAGTCTATTTATAACATAAGATGTAGCAGAGGGACACTAAAAACACTCCAAGTATCTGTTTATATTACATATAAAGGAGAACATCCCGTGTTAGCGGAGGGAACCGTTCAGGATATTACACAGCAACAGCAGCTTAAGCAATCGATTATTGAAAACGAGGAGAAGTTTAGGTTGATTTTTGACAACACCCTGGATACCATTTCACTTATCGACATAAATACCTGCACCTACATAGATATAAACAAACATTTCCTAAAAGTAACTGGGCTTACTCGCGAAATGGTGATAGGCAAAACAAGAGACGATATAAATGTTTGGCACTCTATTACAGAAAGAGATGCCTACCAAAACCTAATAGAAAAAAGAGGTCGAGTAGAAAACTTTAACATAACATGGAACGTTAAGGGCGGACCAAGAAATTTCTTGCTTTCATCGGAGGTGATTAGTATAAACGGCAGGAAGCTATTGCTAAGCATAAGCAAGGACATTACACAAATACATCAAATTACGCTTGCACTACAGGAGAGCGAGGAGAAGTTTCGAACCATATTCAACTCAACAAACGACGGGATACTTGTTTCAACAACAAACTTCACCTTTATTGATGCCAACACTGCTCTATTCAAGCTTCTAGGGTATAGCAAAGAAGAGCTGAATGGAGCGGACATGCTAGACTTTGTTCCCAAAAAATATCACAACTTGCTATGGAACAATAAAATAAATGTCGCCCGTAACGGCAGAATTCCCATAGTGGAGTTTGAGGTTATAACCAAAAGTAAAGCCAAAATACCAGTTGAGGTCAGCATTGCCTCCAAAGTATTCAATGGGAAGCTACACGTAATAAGCGTTGTTAAGGATATTTCCTACCGAAAAAAGGCTGAAGAACGGCTACTTGCCGCAACCTTTGAGGCAGAAGAAGGAGAACGCCGTAAGCTTGCAAGCGACTTGCACGATGATGTTGGCCCTCTGCTATCCAGCATGAACATGTACCTTTCACTTTTGGCCAGAAAGGAAGAGGTAAAACCGTTCCATGAGCTTATTGATAGCTTAACTGGCATATTAAAGGAAACAACCGCAACGGTAAGATCCATTTCCAGAAACATAAGCCCACATACGCTAACAAGGTATGGCTTACTTGCCGCTCTTAATAGCTTTTGGAACGATAAAAAGAATTTTTACCACATTGATATAGTTGAAAACCTCGGCTCAAAAAGACTTCCCCAGTTAGTTGAGCTTATGATTTACCGCATACTAATGGAAGCGTTCTGCAACACCGCCAAACATGCTAATGCCAGTAGCATCCAGATTCTTATTAGCACAACAAGTAAAGTACTCAAAGTTCGATATTCCGATAATGGGCAGGGTTTCAACTACCAACAGTACAAGGAAAAAGCTAGCACGGGGCTAGGACTTGCTAGTATTGCCAACAGAGTTCAAGTAATTGGAGGAACGTATAGCATTAAGTCCGAGCCCAACAAAGGTTTTACCCTAGATATTTCAGTACCACTAAACGCTACATCATAACTTGCAAAACTATGAACAATGTAACTCGTATTGCAATTGTTGACGACCACAAAATACTGCGCGATGGGCTTAAAGCCCTAATACAGGAGATGGAGAACACCATTTTTGAGTTTGAGGCATCCAATGGGCTAGAGTTTATTAGGTTGCTTCCAAACTTTAACCCCGATGTGGTAATTATTGACATTAGCATGCCCGTTATGAATGGCGACGAAGCCGTTAAGCAGGCAAAAAAAATTGCTCCACAGCTTAAGTTCATAGTACTATCGATGCATACCGATGAGCACTACTTCCAAACCATGAAGGATTTGGATGTTGACGGTTTTATAATTAAGGAATCCGATTATAATGAGCTTGAGCTAGCCATTAATACTGTTAAAAAGGGTGGTAAATACTTCTCCCAACAGCTGCTGCTAAACCTAATTGACCAAAAAAACGATAAGAACCTAAACTCCTTAACCCCCAGAGAGGTTGAAATTGTTAAGCTGCTCTCCCTTGGATTATCGACCCTTGAGATTGCTGCTAAGCTGAACCTTAGCGTTAGAACCATAGAGAAGCACAGGTCCGAGCTACTGCTAAGAACCCAATCGGCAAACTCAATAAGCCTAATAATATACGCCATAAAAAACGGGCTCATCTCAATATAGCCAATTCAGCTGCGGAAAGTACACCGTAATTACCTCCTTGTACACTGCACTAATTCCAGTATTATTTAGTAAAACCTCTCTAGTATAGGCATACTAGCCACGCTACTTTTGAGCAAATAAAAAACTGCTCAAATGTGGCGCATTCTAATTATAGACGATAGCAAAACTTTTATTACCGCTTTTGAACAGCTTATAAAGGAGGTTTGCTCCCCCCAAACCGTTTGCGTACATCATGCAACAAGCGGGCTTACTGGCTTCGCCTTATTCGAGAAGGGAAACTACGATTTTATTTTTATCGATATAGAGATGCCCGAAGTTAACGGCATAGAGATAACCCGCCTTATAGATCTTCACCACCCTAGGAAAAAGGCAGTTATAGTAGCCGTTTCGTTCCATTCCGAAATTGTATATGTAGAAAAAATGCTAAGCGCAGGGGCACGCCACTACCTCTGCAAGGATTCCATAACCCCTGCTACGCTTGAACAGATACTGTGGCCACAGGGAAAACCAAAGGATTAGAACAAAACCACCCAACATAAGTCAAACTCAAACAACTCAACACTATGAAACTAAAGGATTTGAAAACGGGAACTAAGCTAGGACTAAGTTTTGGTTCCATTATTACTATGCTGCTTACTGTAGCATTTGTTGGCATATGGGGTATAAACCATTACCATCAGTACGCAAGGAATACGCAGTACATAGATTGGGCCGAAAACTCATTTATTAATGCCCGACTAAATGCCCGCACACTGGCTCACTTAAAACAAGAGTC
>DHVO01000229.1 GCA_002412705.1 Bacteroidales bacterium UBA5206
TGGCAACAAGACCCTCGCACTTGCTCTCGGTTAGCTCAACAAACATTCCAAAATCGGTTACGCCCGATATTACACCATCGAACACCTCGCCAATCTTATCCTGCATATACTCAACCTGCTTGTACTTTATGGATGCGCGCTCAGCTTCCGACGCCTTAATCTCCATCTCGCTAGAGTGCTTACAAAGCTTTTCAAGCGCCTCGGCATCCTTTGGCTTGCCACCATCAAGGTAGTGAGCCAGCAGGCGGTGCACCATCATATCGGGGAAACGCCTAATAGGCGATGTAAAGTGCGTATAGTTAGGGAACGACAAACCGTAGTGCCCAATATTATCGGTTGAGTAACGCGCCTTGGCCATTGACCTAACGGCAAGCGTTTCAATAAGGTTCTGCTCCTTTTTGCCCTTTAGGCCGCTTAGCAGCTTGTTTAGCGATTTGCTAATCTGCTTCTCGGTTGCGCCCTCTATGTTGTAGCCAAAACGGGTAATAAACTGGCGGAAGTTATCAAACTTCTCAAGGTTTGGCTTATCGTGAATACGGTAAACAAATGGAAGCGGAGCCTTCTCGGTGCCCTTGGTTCCAATAAACTCTGCTACACGCTTGTTGGCAAGTAGCATGAACTCCTCAATAAGCTGGTTAGACTCCTTTTGCTCCTTAAAGAACACGCCAAGCGGCTTGCCCTTCTCGTCCAATCGGAACTTAACCTCAACCCTATCAAAGGCAATGGCACCAGATTTAAAGCGCTTCTTCCTAAAGTCCTGAGCCAACCTGTGCAGGGTTAGAATCTCAGTAAGCATATCGCCCTCACCTGTTTCTATAACCTGTTGAGCCTCCTCGTAGGTAAACCTGCGGGTAGAGAGAATCACCGTGCGGCCAAACCACTCGTTTAGCACATTGGCGTTCTCGTCAATCTCAAACACGGCCGAGAAGCATAGCTTCTCCTCATCGGGACGAAGCGAGCACACCACGTTCGATAGCTGCTCGGGAAGCATGGGCACGCACCTATCCACAAGGTAAACAGATGTTCCGCGCTCAATGGCCTCGTTATCTATTGGTGAGCCAGGCTTAACGTAGTGCGTTACATCGGCAATGTGAACGCCCACCTCGTAATTGCCGTTATCCAGCTTACGGAAGGATAGCGCATCGTCAAAGTCCTTAGCATCAACAGGGTCAATGGTAAATGTGGGAATGCCCCTAAAGTCGCGGCGCTCCTTATAGTCGGTAGCGGTAATCTTATCGCTAATTTTTCCAGCAAGAACCTCTAGCTCCTCGGGGAAACGGTATGGTAGCTCAAACTCGGCAAGAATGGCGTGCATCTCCACCTCGTGAACACCTGGGTCACCAAGTACCTCTATAACCTCACCGTTAGGATTCTTAACGTTGGCAGGCCAATCGGTAATGCGGGCAATAACCTTTTGTCCATCGCGAGCACCCTTAAGGCTCTCCCTTGGAATAAAGATATCGTAAGGCATTAGCTTATTATCGGGCAGCAAAAACGCAAAGTTTGGCTGTAGCGCAATGGTGCCTACAAAGGTGCGCTTAGCGCGCTCAACAATCTCAACCACCTCGCCCTCAAGTTGCTTTGTGCGGCGCGATAGGGTTACTGCAACCCTTACCGTATCGCCGTGTAGGGCGTGGTTAAGGTTTCGCTCCGAGATGAAAACGGTACGGTTATCATCGGTCTCAAGCTCGGCAGTGCCGTTGCGGTTCATCGCAATAACACCCTGAGAGTAATCGCTTCTAACTCGTATCTGGAACTTGCCTGTGTAATTTTCGCGAACAATACCATCGTTAGCAAGCTCATAGAAAACAACTGAAATAAGCTGCTTGGTTGATGATTTGGTGATGCCAAGTTTTTTGGCAACCTGTTTATAGTTGAAGCTTAGCGAAGGTTCGGCGCTAAGAATAGTGATTATTGCTTTGGTTAGCGTTTTCTTATTATATACAGGACCCCCCTCTTCCTTCTCTTTCTTTTTCTCTTTTTTCTTCTTAGACATGTTAGTGTGTTGATTTTGTGAATGCTACACAAAAAAGCATCATCGCACAAAGGCGTAAAAGCGTAGCATTAAATTGCTTATAAAGGTAAACAAAACCAAGCGGATAAAGCTTAAGTATACGTGAAAAGTTGGTTAAATAGGCTATTCAACAGGGCGATATGATTAAACCAAGTCCCTTTGGCAATATCAAAAAAGAACTTCCCCAACAACTTAACCCCAAATCAAACCCCATGAAACGCTTACTTACACTACTTGTAGGCCTACTATGCCTGCATTTTGTTACCCCAACTGCCTCGGGGCAAAACTCTGCAACAACGGTATCGTCGGTTAAAGGACAGGACTACTACGCCAACACCAAAAAGGCCATTGATGAACTTGGTGGCATTAAGCAGTTTGTTAAGAAGGGACAAACTGTTGGTATCCTTGTAAATTCCGATTTTGAGATTAAGGGTGCCTACGTAAACCCCGATGTTACCATCGCATTTATAAAGCTTTGCCTTGATGCTGGCGCAAAGGAGGTGGTTTGCCTACAAAATATCAAACAGGAATACTGGGAGCGCAGTGAGCATTACGCCAAGAATAAGAAGATGTTCAAAAAGGTACGCTCCGTGGTTAAGAATAGTTTCCCATCAACGTACAACGATACCGATTTTGTTAGGGTTGATACCCTTGCCGGAGCTAAGCACATTAAGGATTTGGAGGTGGTTAAGGAACTTTTTAATGTTGATGTTTTTGTGAATATCCCCATTGCAAAGAACCACACATCAACCATACTAACCAACTCCATGAAGAACATGATGGGGTTAACCACCCGCAAAACCAACGTTACCTTTCACCTAAATGGCCCCAAGCGCAACGATCCTGAGTTTTTGGCCACCTGCATTGCCGAGCTCAACCTAGTTCGCAAGCCCAACCTTATACTGGTTGATGCCACCGAGGTTATTACCACCAATGGCCCTGTTGGCCCAGGCGATATGGCCAAGCCCCTACGTGTGGTTGCTGGCACCGATCCCGTTGCCATTGATGCCTACTGCACAACCCTGCTTGGCTTTGACCCATCCCGTGTTTTTATCCTTAAAAAGGGACATGAGCTGGGACTTGGCGAAATGAATCTGAGCAAAGTAAATATTAGGGAGTTAGAAGGGAAATAAGATATTGTGATATCAATAAAAGAAAATATAAAAATCCCTGACAGGGTGTCGAACCCTGTCAGGGGTATTTTGTTGTTTATTGCTGCTTTAAATCGCCACAAGATATTGTGGCGCTACATGTGTGGGTAATTGGTGTTGGTATTCTGATAATCCCAAACACGCCACAGCGTGCTGTGGCGCTACAATCTTCCTCCTAATCCCTCAATTTGTGACGTGATACAGGTTACATGTTACTAACGTCCAATGTTTCGCCACCCTCATCTCCCTCCACTTCCTTCTTTACTAATTCCGTTAACTCCCGCTAACTCCCGGCTTCTTCCTTCTTCTCCTTCCTCCTCTTCCTATTTTTTGTTAAAAATTTGCATTTCACATTCATTGTATTGTATCTTTCGACCAAAAAACTCAAAAGGTCGAAAAGTAAAATGTGCAGTGCAGCATTAATAAAATCGGAAAAGGACGATATGCGAGATAGCATTATCGATACCGCATCGGCAATATTTAGCCGCTTTGGCTTTAAGAAAACCACTGTTGATGATATTGCCCAAGCGCTTCGCAAGGGTAAAAGCTCCATCTACTACTACTTTAAGAGTAAGGAGGAGATTTTTCAGACCGTGGTAGATAGGGAGGCCGATGTGCTTCGCA
>DHVO01000244.1 GCA_002412705.1 Bacteroidales bacterium UBA5206
ATTGGCGATATGTATAGAACCTTCGATAAGTACGACGAGGCATTACGCTACTTTGAAATGGCTAAGGCTATTACCTTCGAGGTGTTTGGCGAAAACTCATTCGAGTATTTATTGGTCAATTCCTATATAGGAAGAATGTACCGGTTGATGAAGAACTACGCTGAATCCGAGAAGTACTACCAAAAGTCAATTAGTATTGGTAAACGGGGTTGGAAAGGGCGTTTTCCCAATGAGTTTACCATTTACGGAGAAATTTCTCGACTATACTCAAGCATGGGTAAGGCCGATAGCGCCATATTCTATGGGCATAAACGATTATGGTACGATACCAAAGGCGATTACCCAAATGTGAATACCATTCCACCAATTCCCGACAGCAAGAATAGTCTTAGGTATTATAACTCGCTAATGATTAAAATAGAGGCGTACAAGCAGCTTTACGATGAAACTAAGGATACAGCTGTTCTTCGTATCGGGTTAAATCACTGTAATAGGGCGAGGGAAATTCTGGAAATTGTAAATAGCAAAACGGTTGAGGAATCCTCTGGAATTAAGAACTCATCTAGAGTAAAAACGGTTTCGTCCTATGCCGTTTACTTTTTACTTAAGCTATACCAGATAACAAACAGTGAGGCTTACCTTGTATTGGCCGCAGAGTATAGTGAGGAAACAAATGCTAATTATTTGAGGTTCCAGATACAGGAACGACTATATGGACAAAAGGATGAGGTAAGTAGTGAACTGAAGCGGAAAATAGCAGAGCTGGAGGAAAAAGTGGACGATATGGAAGCTCACGATTTATCAACCGTTAATCTTCTCGACTCGTTACTTGAGCTAAAATCGCGCAGAATAGATAAGGTTTACTCGCTTGCCGATAAGGGTTTGCCAATTAGTGTTTTGTTGGAGCAACCTAAGCTGAGCATAGCTGAGATAAGAACTGGTATTCCCGCAAATACCTGTGTAATGATGTATCAGGTTATCGATTTTATCGACGAAGAGGAGGTGTACGTTAGCGATGGAGTAAAGAGAAAGATGCTTGTAGCATTTTATATTGATGGAGTTGAAATGGATATTTCTGTTTCTAATTTTGATGAGGCAGATGCCGCTTTGTTTAAAAAGTTTTCTAGCTCATTAAAAACGGGCGATGTGTCAGACGTTGCTTTATTGGGGCGTAAACTTTATTCTTTGCTACTGGAACCCTTCTCCTCCAAAATAGAGGCAAAGCGAAACATTGTAGTTATATCCGATTCTCAGCTGCCCGATATCCCCTTTGAATGCCTTGTTGGTTCTAAAGCCGATGAATTTCTTTGTGCCGATAAGGTAATCGCCTATCATTATTCTCTTGGCTTGTGGGCAACTAGGCCAAAGACTGGAGCTGCTAATAATGAGCTAAGCGTATTGGCTATAGCCCCAAGCTATTCCGATGAGCCGTTAGATGAGTATGTGGAGGTGGATGTAGTTAGAGGGCAGGGCTTAAAGCCACTACCTATGGCAAAAGAGGAGGTACGGCAAATTGGCACGCTGTTTAAAAGGCATAAGGTTTCGAAAGTTAGAGTGGCAATAGGAGGGGTGACAAAGCATCAGTTTAAGGCTCAAATAGGAGAGTATCGTATTGTTCATGTTGCTTCGCACGGTGTGGCAAACCTGTCCGATTACACAAAATCTGGGATTTACTTCACTAAGGAAAAAGGAGCCGATAACAGTAACAGCTACTTTCTAGATCTTAAGGAGATTTACAATTTAAAAACGAATGCTGATTTAGTCGTTCTTAGTGCGTGTAAGACCAGTGTTGGCGATAGGTATAGAGGCGAGGGTACAATGGCATTACCTAGAGGTTTTGTTTATGCTGGTGTTCCAAACGTAATTGCTTCCTTGTGGAACGTTAACGATAATAAAACTAAAGTACTAATGGTTAAGTTCTATAACCAAATACTAAATGGTTCCAAGTCCTATTCGGAGGCATTGCAGCAGGCAAAGTTGGAATGTATAAACGAAGGTTTTTTACCAATGGATTGGGCTGGTTTTGTGCTTATAGGGAAGTAGTAGTACCTAGGGAAATGGGCTGCAAAATATGTTTCCCTACATCAATAGGGATTGTTGTACAAAAGAAAAGCGGGTATCCTAAAAGTAAAGGATACCCGCTTTTCTTTTGTGCCATATTGCTAGAACAAGAAATTCAATCCAATGTATGTACCTGCGTTGCCGTCCCTTTTGTCGGTGGCTCTTCCGTGGTCGACGGCAATAATAAAGTTCTGGTTCATAACAATGCGTAACCCTGCACCCCAGCTAACGTGTAGCGCATCGTTGGCATCGCCAACATAGTCAGATGCATTAAAGCCTACCTCGGTGGAGGTTACCTTTTGCTTGTCAAAATCTATAGATTTAACAACCTTTCCAGCATCAAGGAACGTGTTTAACGATAGGTAAAAGTTCTGTTTGATAAAGTAAAAGCGGGCAAACTTCCAGCGAAACTCAAGGTTTCCGTAAGCAATACCATCGCCCATAACCCTGTTGCGTAGTATTCCGCGTAACGTTTTGGCACCACCTAACCCCTCGCTGGTTGCACCGCGTAGGAATAGGGTGGTCATGTTAGGCTGAAGGTAAAATGGCGTTTTACCAAAAAGGGTTCCCTGGTAGCCTAATCGGTAAACAAAAGAGAGCTTATCCTTAACAATGGTAAAGTACTGACGATGGGTAAGCGTAAGCTTTGCATGCTCGTACTTGCTGCCTACACCTAAAAACGATGGGGCATAGGTAACAATGGCCTCTGTCCAAACTCCCTTCGTGGGGTTTGGCTCGTTATCGCGGGTATCAAATACTGCTCCAGCCTTGATGTATGTGGCAAACCCGCCATCTTTCTCGTCGCCATCAATTAGTCCCCACTGTACGTACTTGTCGTATAGGCCATCTATCTCGGGAAGCTTATCCGCATCATCCTTACCCTCGTTTAGCTTATTAACGTCAACAGGGCTAATCTGAAAGTTATATAGGCCAAAACCACCTACCCAGCCAAAGCGCTTGTCGGATAGTTTGCCCTGAAAATCGGTGGTGAAACGGGTTAGCTTGCGGTCGTACTTATAGAAAACACGGCTCCTGTACACATCGGCTGGTTCTGTATCGTCGGTCCAGGTCTCATTGTAAACCGATTGGTACCCGTTAAACCCATAAAAGTCGTAGGTTTTATCGGTAAGGTAGGCCAAATCGGCAGTAAGCCTAATGTTGGGAATAAGGTATTTGGTGTCGTAGTACAGTCGGTTAATGCCGCTTCCCTTGGTGTATCTGGAAACCTCGGCGTACAACGAGTGGCGGTACTGTGGGTAGGTTGAGCCATCGCCATAGTGGAAAAGGTTAACCAGAAGACCATACTCAAACCCTAGGTCGGTATCGTAGGCTACTACGGGAAGGCCGCCAATGTTAAAGCCCTTTTTTA
>DHVO01000009.1 GCA_002412705.1 Bacteroidales bacterium UBA5206
GTAACTCCCGCAACGGGAATAGACGATAACAATACTGCAACCGTAAGCGCATACCCCAATCCATTTACCGATTACGTGGTAATTGAGAGCGAGGAGCAGATACGCAGCGTATCGTTTATTAATTTACTAGGTAAAACCGTGCAGCACACAAGTATGCCCGAAACACGAATTTCAACACAAAATCTGCTACCGGGTATCTACCTAGTTAAAGTAGATTTTGCAAAAGGCAAACCTGTGGTGATACGAATGGTTAAGCAGTAAATTCTATCTTCTTTTGATATCTATAAAGGGCCGCCTTGTTTGGCGGCCCTTTGTTTTGCATACCCAGCCGTTCCGCTGGGGCTAATTGGTGTTTAGTGTTTGGTTTGTAGTCTCGCCTAAGGTCGAGACAAGTTGTTTGGTTCTTTGTCTAAAATCTAATGTCTAGTGTCTAAAATCTGTTTTTCTCCTTTAACTTTTAACTTTTAACCTTACCCCTTCTCCCTGCCCTATAGCATACCCACAAAAAAAAAGGAAGCATTACCTTTGCCTTCACTTTTCAAAGGAATCAACAAATGGAAAACAAGGCCTTTCAGGATTACTATATAGAGGAGTTTAGCCACTGCTATGGCTGCGGAAAAAACAACCAGCAGGGCATGCACGTTAAGAGCTACTGGGATGGAGACGAGACTGTGGCGCACTTCACGCCAGAGAGCTACCACACGGGCGGATATCCAGGCAATGTGTACGGCGGATTAATTGCATCGCTTATGGATTGCCATGGAACAGGTTCTGCTGCTGCAGTAGCATTTAGAGCGGAAGGCAGAGGAATGGATACCACTCCTCCCATTCGGTTTGTAACGGCATCGCTAAAGGTTGATTACCACAAGCCAACCCCACACGGCGTTGAACTGGAGATTCGCGGACAAATAGTTGAGGTTAAACCACGAAAGGTTACCATAAACCTATCGGTGAGCGCCAAGGGTGAGGTTTGCGTTACAGGGCAGATGATAGCGGTACGACTAAAAGAGGAAGTGGCACCCCTTTAATCACTACACCAATACGTTATGACCAAAATAGGCATAAAATACTGCGGTGGGTGCAACCCTAAATACGACAGGGTTGCCTTTGCCAGCAGAGTAAAGGAGTTGTATAAGCAATATGAAGTAAAAGCAGTAAATAGCAACGAGACTTTTGATTGTGTAGTTGTTGTTAGCGGCTGCCATGCTGCATGTGCTAGTTTAAAGGACATAAGTACAAGCATGGGCTTTGTTATTGTACGCGAGAACAACTTATCTGAAACATCGAAGCAAATAGAGGCGATTAAGCAGAATAAAATTGAAACGGCAATACTTTACGTGTAGCGCAAACAAGGTGGGAGCTAGTTTAAAAACTTATAGTGTAGCTGAACCAAACCAGAGCTATAACTTTTAGATTCAACAAGCGAAAGTTTATGCTCCTTCTCGCTGTTTTTAAATAGAGGTATTCCTTCTCCCAGTATAACTGGCACTATAGAGATAACAAACTCATCAATAAGATTTGCTTCCAACAGAGTGTTAACAACATATGACCCACCATCAATAAAAATCACCTTTCCAGGCTTTTCTTTTATAGATGCAACAAGGTCTACAGGGCTACCTGTGTAAAAATTAATCTTCCCTTTCGATGTTTTTTGAGATCTCGTAATAATAAACATCTCCTTGTCGTTTGTAGGGAACGAGTGCCCCATGGATAGCACCTTTGAGTATGTCCGCATACCCATTATAACCGTATCAACCGCAGCATAAAAGTTATTGTAACCGTAATCCTCCCCATCGCATTCTACCAGCGACAGGAAGGAAATATCGTCGTTTGCTTTGGCAATATAGCCATCAAGGCTCATTGCAATGTAAACAATAACAGGTCTGCTCATAAATGCTAAGCAATAACATCATTTAGGGAGATAAACTCCCCTGTCCTAATTCCTTTTGGTGTACTGGTAAGGGTTGCACACTCGTTGTAGTAATCGTGCTGAAAGTATATAATGTACCCCTTTTCATAAGCTTCCTTTACAAAGGCCTCCTTCTCGATCATGGTGTTAAGTGGCTCCACATCGTAGCTCATGTTCCAAACAGGGTGAATATGAGTGGAGAAGGGGAATAAATCGGCTGCAAACACCAACGTTTTCCCGCTAGGATGATGAATTATGGGCACCATTTGTCCTTTGGTATGACCACCAAAAAAGCGAAGCTCAATACCAGGCATAAACCACCCCTCCCCTTCAATAAGGTTAAGTGCACCAAGGTCTTTTATGGGGAGCAGATTTTCCTTTAGGAACGAATCGGCCTCACGCATATTAGGATTTATAGCCCATTCCCACTGCTCACGGCTAATGTGCACCTTTGCATTGGGGAATGTTAACTCGGGCTCGCCCATTGCGTTAAGCTTTATGGTTCCACCACAATGGTCGTAATGCAGGTGAGTAAGAATAACATCGGTAATATCGCTGGGAGTATAGCCCAGCTTATCAAGCCCCTCAACCAGCCCATCGCCACCAAACAGGTGAACATGGCTAAAAAACTTCTCATCCTGCTTGTCGCCAATACCATCATCTATAAGAATAACCCGTCCCTCCGTCTCAATAACCAAAGAGCGTAGCGATAAGGGAATTAGGTTATTCTCGTCGGCAGGGTAGCGCTTGTGCCACATCATTTTTGGAACTACGCCAAACATGGCACCGCCATCTATCTTAAAATTTGCTATGTTAAAACCTTGTATCTTCATTATGCAGTAACTTTTGTAAAACCCATAAAATGCAAATATAGTAACAATTGAGGGCTCAATTGGTTTACAAACCCAAGGGAAGGCCTATAAAATCAGCATAAAGCAAGTACATATGCTCTACATCTGTATCAAAATGCAAGGTTACAATCAGCTATCAAACCTATATTAACCACACAGCCCATTACATGCTATAAAACACAAAACAAAAAAATCAGCAATATCACGGTAATAAAACGAACAGAGCGTCATTCGTGTTGAGTTTTTCAACATCGATTAATTTTTCAACACAAAACATATAAACACTGACAAACAATGGATTACATTATACAAAAGAGCGCAGTGTTGAAATATTAAACAATAATAAAAACAAGTGAATCAACATAAAAACCACATATACAACTAACAAACAACACCTTACAGCACTTGGTCTTAGTTTTGCAAATACCTGTACGAAAGCAACAGTTAAAAATCTTGCAAAAGCATTGCACTAACATAAAAGACTAAAGCCATGAAAACCATTCTAAAAATCGCAATCGGGCTAGCGCTACTAATTAGCACAGCGGGCGCATACGCCTCTCCGTTTAGCGACGGAACAGCCAATAACACACAAATAACTGAGGGAGCCATTACCATAACCTCTTCTCCCGAACTACAAGCACTTGCTGACATGTGGGTTGCCCAGTACAACAAGGCTTACCCTGTAGGAATGGTTAGTCTAAGCGCAAACGCCAGCAGTGCAGCCATTTCGCTAAGTTCAGATAACAATACCACATGGACAATGATTGTTGGGCACAACGCCATAATACCCATTGTTAACGCAAAAAACCCGCTACTTAAACAACTAAATGGTATAGGAGTTAATGCCAACACGCTGCATGCGCTGCTTTCGGCAACAAACAAACCATTGTGGAGCGCATTGTTAAACGAAACAGCCAATGCAAATGCAAACATCTACTTTGCTAATACAAGCGAATTAAAAAACAGCGTTTTAGGCTATGCCAAGGTTGATGCCAACAGCAATAACTGGCAAGAGGTAGCCACCAAAGACCTTATTGCAGCCGTAAAGGCCGATATTTACGCCATTGGATTTTGCCGCCTAACAGATGTACGCGACGGCAGCACAAACACCATTATACAAGGCATTCAAATACTCCCTGTTGACAAGAACGGCAATGGCAACATTGATGCCTTTGAGAATATTTACCAAGACCTTAAGGCCTTTACCCGCGGTGTATGGATTGGCAAATACCCTAGCAATCTAAGCGGAAGCGTTTACGCCACAGCCGCTGAGATGCCAACCGACGAAACTACTCTAGCCTTTTTACGCTGGGTACTAACCGAAGGGCAGTACTACCTAAACCAAAACGGCTTCTGTGAACTTGGCAGTCGCGAACGCTTGGCCGAGCTTAGCAGCATAACACCCCAACCAACAGAGCTTACACCCATGGCTACACAAACTGCATCCAAACGGTGGATTACCTTCCTACTAACGGCCATTGCCATTGCTGCAGTAGCGGGCTGGATTGTCACACGAAGCAAACGAAGCAAAGCATTTACACAAAAAGCAGAACCCCATGCAGCAAGAGTTATTGACGAGCATGTTGTTTCCGCTCCCAAAGGACTGTACTTCGACAAAACCCACACATGGGCAATTATGGAACAGGATGGCAATGTAAGGGTGGGTATCGACGACTTTCTACAACACGTAACAGGCTCATTAACGCGTGTTATCCTCCGCGAAAATGGTGAAGAGGTAAGGCGTGGCGAGAAAATCATAACCCTAATTCGCAACGGCAAGCAGCTTGATATATACGCACCCATATCGGGAACAATAAAGGCGCAAAACCCAGCGGTGCTATCAAACTCCGCACATATAAACAACTCCCCCTACAACCGGGGCTGGGTTTACATGATTGAGCCTAAGAACTGGCTACGCGAAATCCAGTTTCTATTCCTTGGCGATAGGTACAAAGAGTGGATAAAGGACGAGTTTACCCGACTAAAAGATTTCTTTGCATCATCGGCAAACACAATGCCCAATGCACAGGTAGTTTACCAGGATGGGGGCGAGATTATAGACCAAGTCCTCGCCGATTTAGAGCCTCGAATTTGGGAGGAGTTCCAAAGTAAGTTTATCGATCCTTCGAGGTAGTGCTAAGAGCTGCCCTCATGGATATATGCGTTTAGTAATTGTAAAGCGGTGAAATATCACCGCTTTACATGTTATAAAAGCATACCTATTTACACCTCCATATAAATAATGCTACTAACTTAGCCCATACAAGCAAACCGGCACATAATGAAATGGTACAGAACGCTTTTCCAAAGACACAGCGCTAAAAGTACAATTTTAAGCAGCTATGTTAAGTTTCAATCCTCCATTTACGGCAGGGTGGTATTTATCATCGCCATATCGTCATGCTTCCTGTTTATTGCATTTGGGGTAATATTTAGATCCGTTAACGAGCGGCACATGAAGTCGGTTATTAGCGAGAATGGCAACAACATAGGCTACCTAGTTGAGGGTGCGCTTTACCGCTCCATGCTCGAGAACGATCAAAACTCACTCCAGAACACCCTAAACACCATTAATACCATGTCGGGCATTGATGATGTTAACATGTACGACCAGTACAACAACCTGGTGTACACATCAATTACCGACAATAAAACAAACCACAGTAACCCCGACTGCATAAGCTGCCATCAGAACCTAGACGAGATGTTCTCACCCACCGAGAAATCGGTTCGAATTATCGAGGCTAAAAGCGAATGCCTAATGAACCCACACAACTCCGACAACTCTAGACACCTCATAATAAAATCGCCCATACTAAATAACCCGTCCTGCTACACAACCGACTGTCACTACCACTTTGAACACGAGAAGATACTCGGCTCTCTTATCATTAAAATGCCTCTAAAAAGCCTGGACAAAGCGCTGGAGGAGTCCACCACCAACTACTTTTTACTGGCATCGTTAATGACCGTGCTGCTCATCATCTTCCTAATCTTTTTTACCAACAAGAAGATTAAAAACCCGCTTAACCAGATAATAATTGCCAGCGAGGCCGTAACAAAGGGCGATACGAATACACGATTACCCGTAATTCCCAACCAGCTATCGGACATGCGCATGGTTTCTGTGGCATTTAACGAAATGCTAGACAACCTTCAGGCGGCAAACAACGAGCTGCAAAACTGGTCGCAACAGCTAGAGTACAAAGTACAGAAAAAGACTGAAGAGTTGGGCCGTGCCCAGAACGAGCTAATCAACATTGAGCGTATAGCCTCTTTAGGCAAGCTATCGCTATCGGTAGCTCACGAGATTAACAATCCGCTATCGGGCATTCTCATTTACACCAAGCTAATTTACAAGCAGCTTAACAACCCCGAACTAGACGACAAGAAGCGCGAAACAATGCTCAAAAACCTAAAGCTAATAGAGAACGAAACCAAACGGTGCGGCGACATTGTAAAAGGGCTTCTCGATTTCTCACGCAAGAATCAGGATGGATTCGAGAACAGGCACCTACACGAAGTGCTTAAGGAGACCGTTGAGCTGATGGTTCACCCCATGAAAATTGCCAACATATACTTCTGGACCGATTTTAACGCAAAAACCGACATGGTTTTTTGCAGCCCCAACCAAATTAAGCAGGCGTGTATTGCCATTTTAGTAAACGCATCGGAAGCGGTAACAGAGAACGGCGAAATTGTGCTACGCACATCGAACCCAGATCCTGAGCATATCCGCATAGACATTATTGACAACGGAGCAGGAATTGCCGAGGAGGATTTGCCCCATGTATTCCAACCCTTTTTCACCACAAAAGAAAAGGCCAATGGAATTGGCCTAGGACTAGCCATTGTACACGGCATTGTGGAGAATCATAAGGGTAAAATAGAGGTATCATCGGTTAGAGGAACTGAAACTACTGTATCAATAACAATCCCACTTATAAACGCATAGGCTATGGCTAGAAAAGTTTCAATACTTATTGTTGACGACGAAGATTCCGTAAGGGATTCGCTTTACAACTGGTTTATAGAAGATGGCTACAGAGTTGAATGTGCGGAGGATGCCAAAAAAGCACTTTCTATTTTAGAAACAGAGGAGTTTGATATTGTACTAGCCGACATTAAAATGCCGGGCATGGATGGGCTGGAGATGCTTAAGCGGATAAAGGCCATACGCAAGGATTCCATAGTTATTATAATGACCGCATTTGCCACCGTAAACACTGCGGTACAGGCGCTAAAAGATGGTGCCTACGACTACGTAACCAAACCCTTCGATCCCGACGACCTCTCTCACCTTATCAGAAACGCTTCAAAACAAATACTACTGAGCGAAGAGAACGAGAAGCTAAAGGAGAAGGTTGTATCGCTAGAGAACATGGAAGACCTTATTGGGCAGAGTGAGGCTATGCAACAGGTACTGCGCGAAATCGAGAGCGTTTCGCAATCAAACGCATCGGTAATTATCACGGGCGAAAGCGGAACAGGGAAAGAACTTGTGGCCAGAGCCATACACGCTAACTCGCCCCGCCGATTCTTCCCCATGGTGTGCGTACACTGCGGAGCCCTTAGCGAGAGCCTTCTTGAGAGCGAACTCTTTGGGCACGAAAAGGGTGCCTTTACAGGGGCTGTGTACAACCGCAAGGGCCGATTTGAGATGGCCGATAGCGGAACCATTTTCCTTGATGAGATTGCTACCATATCGTCAAAAATGCAAGTAGAACTGCTACGAGTACTTGAAACACGAAGCTTTGTGCGCGTTGGTGGGCACAAGGAGATATCGTCGGATTTTAGGGTTATTTGTGCCACTAATCGCAACTTGCGGCAAATGGTTGATAGCGGCGAGTTTCGTGAGGACTTGTACTACCGGCTTAACGTAGTTAACATAACCGTTCCACCGCTTAGGGAACGCACCGATGACATACCACTGCTTGTGAACCATTTCATAAAAAAGTTCTGCGTAGCAATGAACAAGCCTCTTGTAACAATAGATAACGCGGCACTTAAAGTTCTAGAGGAATACAGCTTCCCTGGAAACATACGCGAACTTGAAAACATGATTGAACGTGCTATTGTTGTGGGAAACGGCAAAAAAATTAGCGTTAAGGATTTACCCGTAACCGAAGGTGTTGCAGGCAATACATTCGAAAGTCTCACCGATTTAGAAAAGAACCACATAACCCAAATACTAAACAAGTATAGCTGGAATATATCGGCAGCAGCAAAGGCGTTACAGGTTGATAGGGTTACGCTTTACAACAAAATTAAGAAATACGACTTAAAGCCCGCCAAATAGACAATAACCAACAACCAATAGTAAGATTTACGCCAGCGCCAACGCTATGAAACAAAAAAGCATAGTACTAATCTCGTTTGGTTACTTTGAGAAGGAACTTCTTGAACAGGTTGCGCGCGACGTTGAAAAGGAGTTTCTGCTACCCACCCTAACCCGCGAGGGGCATATAGACCTTAGCGACTTCTACGATGCTGCCCGCCGCCAGTATAATGGAAACTTGCTACTAAAGCTTATAGACACCCAATTTGGTGCAGGCACACACAAAACGCTTGCGCTATTCAACATAGACCTATTCATCCCAATTCTAACCTACATTTTTGGGCAAGCCTACCTAAATGGGCAAACTGGAATAGCCTCTGCATTTCGCTTGCGCAATGAACACTATGGACTTAAACCTAACGAGAGCCTTTTAAAGGAGCGATTCAGAAAAGAGGTTATACACGAACTAGGACATGCCTTTGGACTGATTCACTGCCACAACACGCAGTGCGTAATGCGATCGAGCACTTACGTAGAGGATATAGACCAGAAAAGCCACAGGCTGTGCGAGAACTGTAGAAATCAAATTACAAACAGCACAAAATGAAAACGGGGGTAACCCTATGGTATCCCCCGCTTTTTAAAGAAAAACTAACAGACTATTTCCTTATAGAGTTTACAACCCTAGTCTTAGTTGAATCGGAGCTAACGCTGGTAACATCGCCCTTACAATTAGTAAAGTACACGTAGTTACCCTGATCGCGGAAACGGTAAACCTTGCAACCATCGTGCTCAAAGAGATAATCAACATCGTAGGTTTCATTATTTACGGGTTTCTCTGTGGCTATGGGAATTTGCGCACACGAAATGGCTAATACCGAAAGGCATAAAGCACCAAACACTAAAGCAATCTTTTTCATAACTTTATGGAATTAATTAGGGGTAAAATAGCAGCAGTAATGTATCAACTACCATTCCACAAAGCTAAACAAAACTTAGCATGGGCATAAAATCAGGTCAAAACAAATGAAAAATTAAGTGCTACCACCTATAAACGGTCTGGGCAAGAGGATCGATGCTCTTAAACTCATCAAAAGAAGCAGCAGAATTTGAGTACCACCAGTTGTAGTAAGCGCTAGATACCACATTATGAGCAAGAATATCGCTTTCTGGAACAACCTCGTAGGAGTTACGGTACCACAATACCGCATTCTGCGATGGAAAGCGCATAACCAACGCCTCGCTGTTAATTGACCTAGCCCTTATGGACTCAATGGTCCACAGCACATAAACACCCAGCCTACACTCAATAAGTATTGATGACGAAATGGGATTTCGAGGGAAAGTGGTTATAACATGTTGATCATCGCGATACTTAAGTAACTCAGGAATATCGGAGTACGAAAAATTTGGAAGGTCAAGAGAGTCGTACCTATTCTGCTTAAGAAGTTCCACATACCGTTCAACGGTCAAACTTTTTTTATTATCAACATCATCTCTACAGCCACCCAAGCCAAGCATTGCGGCACAAAGGCATACAAGGATTACTTTTTTCATCAATTTTTTAAATTTTAACTAAAGGTAGTGCAAGGGTTATTTAGAAGCAAGAGAAATTATGCAGTTGGAGTTGGCATTAGAACCCAACTAAAAGAATGGGTTATAACGCCAACCTTATTAAAAACTATTTTACGCTCACCTTTTCCACCTCATTGTTCGCACTAAAAGTTGGGAAATACATCAGTTCTACTTTAGCCGGATTCAACGTGTACACACCAGAATAACGAGGCATTAAATTAACCTCAAAAGTGTAGGTTCCCTGCAATAACTTTTGGCAGAATATGGCTGTTTCGTGCTTAAAGTACTCCCTGTGCGCCTCCTTGTACCCTTTGCGCTTATCGGCATATGAGCAGCCCCCCGGGATAGGGATACTAATCATAACATACTCAGCATCCTTTTTCACAGTAACCTCAGCAATAAGGGTTACCGCCTCTCCTGCTTTTAGCGTATTTGCACCATTACTAAAGCGTGTTGTAACTTCAAAATCGCCCTTTGTAAGTACAGGCGAAGGATTCCAGAAGCGCTGGTACGCGCTAAAGTAAACGGGAAAATCGCCAGTTTTGCTAACAACAATATTATTGTGGGCATCAAGGTTTAGCTCAAAAGGAAAATCGGTAACGGTTTTTGTTACCGCGCCAGTAATACTAAGCGTTGGCTTGGCTGGAGTATCCTTCCCTTCCAGCAAATCGGGCAAAATGGTCTCAATAACTAGAGCCGACTCGTAGGTGTTTCGCCAGTAACCAGACCCTCTCTTCTCCAGTAAGAAGTTGCGGATTTTGCGTAGCGCTAGCTCATGATTTGTGGTATCGGCTCTAAGAATACGATAAACAACTAGAGTGTTAAGCACATCGTTCTCTAGAAGTCTAAAATCGGCATCAACATTAGTGTAGTACACATTGCCATACATTGTTAGCTTTTTGAATGGTTCTAAATTCTTAAGGTTTATGGCTATGCCACATAGCTGCTTTAGCTCCATAAGGTGCAACCTCTCCGTAAAAGAGATATTGTTCCACTTCTCAATACGACTAATGTACTCACCAAAGTTAATTTTTGACCCTAGCAACTTAAGGGCATTCATTATGCGTATTCTGGAGTAGATTCCCGTGCTATTCTCTAGTTCCCAAACCATAGTTTCAATGGCCTGACTTCTATTAAAGGAAACCTTATACCCCTGCTTCTCGGCGCTTAGCAATGCTTCTAACACATGAAGGCTAATCCACTCACTGGGCTCAGAATCTTTCCACCAGCCCCACAAACCATCGGAACGTTGGTTTTTGGATAGACTAGAGATTAACTTGGAGATTTTTGCATCACCATCAAATGTCTTTCCCTTGAATGCACATATACTTTTGTGCGACAAGAGGGCTTTTAGCTTTGACGCCTGTTGCTCGTTACACGCATACCTGTATCCAGCCAACGATATGGCCTCATCGGCAATAACATCTAGCATATCGGATTTGGCATAGAGCATTACGCTGCCCATGGTAGAATCAAACTCAAAGCGGACTGTGGTATCCCTATCGAGAGTATAGAACTGTCCCTTCGACTGCTCAAGCCCAATGGGATAAACAGGAATAGTGCGCTGTTCTCCATCCATGTAACCATCGGCTTTCTCCAAAGTGTACTTAACCTCAATGGAGTCGGTTGCTACAATTGGCAACGAGTCAATTACCGCATTCTCACAATACCTGGTGGCTTGTGCTTTAACAACTCCATTCACCTCGAATCGGGTTGTAACCTCAACAGAATCGGGTAGGTAGTTAAGAACTTTTCCAATGGCAAAGGTAGAATCACCCTTAACAAGGAACCTAGGCAACGATGCCTGAGCCATTAACGGCTTAAACGATTTTATTATGCTCTGTGCTTGCCCCGTTTGACGCTTTCCATTCATTGCCAGATAAAATGTTTCCCAACCAGTTACATCATCAGGGAAAGTTACATCAAAGCTAGCCTTGCCATCCTTATCGGTTACAAGAGTTGGCTGCCAAAAGGCATAATCGGAAAAGTTATTGCGGATAGAACTAGACTGTAGCGCAGCATCGTAAAAGGCCATATCAAACTCGGCTCCCTTACCTGTGCCTTGTCCATTGGGAAGAAGCGTTCCCTCTTTGGTACTAATAATTACCACTCCACTGGCAGCGCAAGAGCCATAAATAGCCATCGCTTCTACTGGCTTAAGCACCTGCACTCCCTGAATTATTGAGGGGTCCAAGGCACTTATATCGCCTGTGTAAACGTTACCATTTATGATAAAAAGCGGCACATTATCACCCTGCAGAGAAGAAAGACCTCTAATTCTAATTTCGGCTGTCCCTCCGGGCATACCACTAGAAACGGATACCCCGGCCACTCGCCCTGCAAGTGCCGACTCCAAATCGCCAAAATACCCATTGGTCATGCTGTTTGCACTAACCGTTACAGCAGAAGCTGTACACGAAGTCTTACTACTCACCCCATATGCTACAACCACAACCTCTTCCATGTGTAAACTCTCCGCTTCAAGAGTAACATCGATAGATGGTCTTAAACCAGCAGCAACCTCCTGCATTTTCATACCAACAAAGGAGAACACAAGTTCACTGCTTGCCGAAGGCACTTTTAAGGAATAGTAACCATCAATATCGGTTGTTGTGCCATAGGCTGTACCCTTAATAACTACGCTTACACCAGGTATGGGCAGGCCATCCTCGCTGGAGTAAACGTAACCATCCACCAAACGCCCAACACCCTGATAAACAAACTGCTCCTGATACTTATTCGAAATTTGCTGTAGTTCAAATGCCTTATCCTCTTTACGATAGGAACTGCTGTAGATTGTTTTTTCAATCAAACTACTTACTGTCGAGCCAAATTCATCAGACTTGAACTGCTCTGGGCGCTCAAGTTCGTAGTATGTTAATCCATTGGGCTTAACGTACAGCGAGTCCTGAACATGATACTTTGAGCCCGCATAAAAGAATATCAGCTTATAATACCCCTCGCCCAGTTCATGAAACATGGCATAGCTACCGGGATATACTCTAATAAAATCCTGCTTATCGGTTCTAAACATCAAAACATTGAGAGGCTCCTCCACTGGCTTCGTCCCTACTTGCGGAAACGCTATTTGCAAACGGCCAAAACCAGCAGATGTAGATTGAGGGAAAGAGTAGCGCGGCACTCTTGACCGCTTTGAGTCAAGGTAATCCTGCCACATCTTCTCAATACGAGGAATAGTAAGCACCTCATCGGAAAGCGCCTGCTGTGTTCCAACGCTCAATAAGTTGCTTGGGAGTAACTTCTCATCAACGCTTCGCATCTTAATTAGCCCGGGAGCAAACTCATACTCAAAGTTGGGCTCATGCATAAAGCTGGTCCTATAGCCCTCTATTACATTAAGATTTAAAGGACCAGCAAACGGACCAGCAAACCCACCAATCCTATACACTCTTGCTCGAGGCGACAGTAGCTGCACATCGCCAAACTGTTCAACGTAGGCAAGCTTATCGCCAAAGGTATTCCTGTAAGGGAAAATATACTTGTGCAGATGCGTTTTTTCAAATGCGCTAAGTTCTGGCTTGGCCTCTACAATCTTAACATGTTTATGCTTAAGATTATCGTTTAAACTCATCACCAATTTCTTCCCAGGAGCAAAGTAAACACTATCAACAGTGATAACCTTATTAAGCGTGCGTAGCTTAACCTCATGGTAGCCATTGTACCCCTTAAAAGAGTAGGGCTGAACATTGGTTGACCAGCTAAAATAAACAGGACGGCCATCAACGTAAACTACATGCACAGGTTGCACCTCTCCATTATGCATAACAAATGGGGCAAACTGGGTTATTGTATCGTTGGTGTAGTACTCAAAGCGGTAGATTGACTCACCTGGATAAATAAACTTAAAGTGCTCAATGGAATCGACACTAGCCAGCACTTTCCACGCCTCATAATCCAAGGGTAAACCAGTATGTGGCTGCATACTGAAATCCCTAAAGTGGAAATTGTTAATTACCTCTTTGCTTTTGCGCTCCTTACCTAAATAGGGCAAAACAGGAGGCACATAACCAAACTTTTTAGTGAGCGAGAAGGCTGTTAAGTCAGCACCCTCAACAGGTTTACCTTTAATATCGGTAACCAGAATATCTATTTTCGATTTTTGTCCGGGGTAAACCAATGGTGGTTGCGTTACCAATACGTTTAGCTTTTTGTCCAGCAACGGAATCCTATAGGTATCCTCATTTATCTTTCCGCCCCACAGGTACCTAATAGAAACGTAGTAGTTCTGCTTTGTTGCTGCCCTGCGCTTAATGTTAAGCGAATGGGAGTAGCCTGCACCTTTACTTCTGTTGCGCTTGTAAATATTATAGGTAAAAGGAATGCCCCGTGGATTATCAACCACAAGGGTTATAGAATCGGCTGTGCGCTCCGTATAGCACTGCACAAGCGATGGCTGCGATGCTATATCTAGCCGTTTGTAAAGGCTATCGGTACTAACGGTATAGTAGGCAAAAAACGGATTAAAATCCACCTTGCAAGGCACTTGTTTCTGGACTGCAAAGGCCTCATTACCAAAGTTATCATAAGCCTTAACTGTAACCAACTTCTCTTTTTGCTCTCCATTCAGAGTATAAACAAACTGCAGCGAATCCGACAAAAGCCTTGCAACAAGTTGCTCATCACGATAGAAGTAATCAACAGAAAGGCTCTTCTCCTCACTCTCATTATCGGAGGTCAATAGCCTTACTGATACGCTATAGCGAACATTGGCCTTGGGGAAAATTGATGGTGGAATTACTATCTCGGTCTCACCAGTGGGCTTAAGCTCTTGCTCAGCATACATTAGCGTATCTGGGACAAAAACACGATTATGGAAGAAGGAGCTTACTCGTACAGGCTGCAGCAGAACCTGTAAGCGCCCATCCATTAGATTTAGCCCATTATCATCGGTTCCCTTAACAAAGAGCCTTACTGTATCGTTCTGATAATGCTCTGCTCTATCTGTTCTTATGGAAAGTTCACTTTTGGTTAGTTCATAATCCTCGTACTTAAAGAACTTTTCGATGTAGGTATCCCCATCGTTGCTTTCAAGCCAAACATAGTAGTTCTTATCCAACTTAAGCTGCAGCGAATCGTGAAGAAAGAACTTGTACTCATACCCTCCGTCACGGTAAGGCTTTAGCTGGCAAAGTTTGACTCTTTTCTTTTCGGTTCGGAGCATAACGTTAACCGCCTTACGTAAAGGTCGCCCCTTTTTATCTACCACATATGCTTTTAGCCTAACGGTATCGGCAGGTTGGTACTTGGGCTTATTAAATACTAAGTAGCCGCTATACTCATTATCATCATCGCAATAGTACCTATCAATCTTGCAAGCAATCCACTCAATTGCATTTATAAAAAACTGTTGTGTTCTGTAAATGGTACCAACTGGCCAATGACTTATAATGGATTTTACACCATCTATAGGAAGAAAAACCACATACCTAACCGGAATCCAAACGTACTTTACAGGCGTGCCATATACCACTTTCCGCGTAGTACGGCGCATGGCCGAGTTGTTGTATTGGCGCTGCAAATTATAGTATGCAGTAAACCCATTGTAGGTTACCTCTAAAAGTCCCTTTTGGTTTGATTTTTTATCGACATAACACTGCGTCTGCTTATTAAAAGCAAGCGTTTTACTCCGAACCTTAACCTTTGCATTAGGGATAACATTCCCCTGTAAATCGTAAACCTGTATACAGAGATCTGTGTTATTATTAAGAATTTGAACCTCAAAATTCTGTACCGATGTTATAGAGAAATGCTGTTTACTCCCCTCCGCATAAGTTTTAAGGTAATGCCCTTGGTCTAACTTTTTAGCATACGTGCTATCGGTTGGAAAAGAATCAACAAGGGTATGAAAAAAGGTTTTATCAACCTCCCATAAATCCTTGGCATATATGCGCTTTGCCTCTTTATCGGTTAATTTATAGATGTATGTATTAAAGCTACTTTTTCTACTATCTATTAGTTTTTGTGCGATTCCATTTTCGCATAAAAACACAAAAGCCAACACCGTGGCCATAAATCTTAAAGCAAATCTAAACATAAGGCACTTTGAATAAGTCTTAAGCAATGGCGCTTACTAACATAAAAGTATCTGTTTTTTTTGAAGATTAGCAAGAGAAAAAAATGGGCGACAGCATTTTGTTTGAGTATAAAGCAAGGCAAAGCCCTTCCTCGGGGATACCAGAAGAGGACCTAACACTAATCATAAAAAACTAGCTGGCCTTATGGCCCTCTCTTTGCGGATAGGTTAAATGCTTAAGCCCAGTTTCGCGCTGTTTAGCAGCAACAAGAAACTCATTACTAACTGGCTTAACTAATCGATAGGTTTGCTCTTTGCGGCAGTACTCAATGGGTATGCCCTCCTTTCTTAAGCTGCTAACAACACGATACAATCTACGCTCACTAATGCCCAGTTCTGCTGCAAGCGACTCTGGCTTACCAGTTTTCCCCTCTTGTAACCTGCGGTAAAGGCGGGCTATAAGCCCCACAACTTGTTCTATAGTCATAATGATAAAGGCTAAAATTTTGGGTATAGTTCTCCCCTTACACACATATTCCATGGGACGGTAAAACGTGACATGTTTTTAACA
>DHVO01000046.1 GCA_002412705.1 Bacteroidales bacterium UBA5206
CGCCACGCTTTACGGCCTCCTGCAAATCCTCATTGGTAGCGGTAATTAGGCGTACATCAACATCAACTTCGCGGCTGCTGCCAATGCGCTTAATCTTGCGCTCCTGTATGGCACGCAAAAGGTTTATTTGCACCTCGTACGATAGGTTTCCTATCTCATCAAGAAAAAGGGTTCCGCCATTGGCAGCCTCAAACTGCCCTATCTTATCGGATATTGCACCAGTAAATGAGCCCTTAAGGTGACCAAAAAACTCGCTTGGAGCCAAATCCTTTGGCAGCGCACCGCAATCAATGGCCACAAAGGGCTTTTTGCTACGCTTGCTCTCGTTGTGTATTTGGCGGGCAATAAACTCTTTGCCAGTACCGCTATCGCCCTGAATAATTACAGAAAGGTTGGTTGGTGCCACAAGGCTAATGTACTCGTTAACCTTTTGCGAGTGGCTACTGATACCCTTGATAAAGCTAATTGGGGCTGGGTCGGAATCGGGGCTATCCATAACCCTTGTTTCTACGCCCCCACTCTCCTTCGCGGTGAGCGCATTCCCAATGGTAAGTAGTATCTCATCGGGATTTATGGGCTTAGTAACGTACTCAAAGGCACCCATCTTAATGGCCTTAACAGCCATGCGGATATCGGCGTAGCCAGTCATAAGAATCACCACCGTATCGGGGGTAACCGATTTTACCTCGTGCAGCAAATCCATTCCGCTCTTCTCTGGAAGTCGGAAATCAGAAAGCACCACATCAAACTGTGTTGATTTAATGGCCTTAACAGCCTCATCATATGAAAAAGTTTCCTTTACCTCGTGTCCATTACGGGTAAGGAACGTTTTAAGCATTAAACAAAAAGTTGAATCGTCGTCAACCACAAGTATTTTCGCCATAGGCAATATTGCTTTTCGTCCACCAGAACGACTAAAATAGTTACTTTTTCGCTAAAGGGTACTATTATGCAGCCTTTAACTCATCACAATACATCAATAACGCAATTTTGTTGCAAAAGAATATGCTTTGAGTCTCCCTTTAGCATCCGAGGGGCTAATCCTTCCAATCGCCATTCTCCTTAATTAGCGCAATAAGCGCATCAACAGCTTCAGCCTCAGGAATGGATTTGCGAACAACCTCTTTGCTTTTATAGAGCGATATTTTTCCAGGGCCAGCACCAACATAACCATAATCGGCATCGGCCATTTCGCCAGGACCATTAACAATGCAGCCCATTACACCAATTTTTAGCCCCTTTATGTGCGATGTTTTTGCCCGTATGCGGGCAAGGGTTTCCTGCAGGCTAAATAGCGTGCGCCCGCATCCGGGACACGATATGTACTCAGTTTTTGATATCCGTGTGCGTGTTGCCTGTAGTATAGAGAATGCGGTGCTCACAACGCTTGCAGTATTAACCTTTGGTGCGGAAATCATAATTCCATCGCCAAAGCCATCAATAAGTAGCGAGCCAAAATCGGCAGCGCTAGCTATTTGTAGCTGCGACAGCTGCTGCGATGCAAAGTCCAAGGCAATTACCACTGGATTCAAGACCTTTTCTCCTAACAACTTAATGAACGAGGCCTTAAGCTCGGCAACAGGGTTTGCATTTGTTGGCTTAAGAACAACTACTGCGTAGGGATTTGATTTTAGCGCGACAACTACATCTGCCGTTAGCTGACCATACGATAACCCAACAAAAACGGGGGTAGCGGGTTTTGCGGCAGATAGCCCATCGGCATCAATAAGCCTGTAGCCAAAGCCAAAATCGCTTTGCGAAACTATGGGCAGCTGCTCGGCACCAGTAACGCCTTGTATTTTGGCAGAGCCGATATGGATAAAGTCGGCACCCATATCGCTTTGCGCCCACTTGCCGTTGGTGAAAATCCAGCCGCACTGCTCAATGCTCTGCTGCGTTACCTCTGCTAAATGGGCAAGGTTTGCCATTACAACTGGCGGGTTGCTTGCGCCAATAGATAGCACGCCCTCACTTATGCGGCGGTTGTATGTGTATGGGTCGAAGGGTAAAGTGCTAGGTTCATCCAGCGCTGGCGATGTGCTACGATTGGCAAAGTGGTTAACCAGCTCAATGGCCACGGGTATCTCCAGCTCAGGCTCCTCGGTAAGCGATACGCGAATGGTATCGCCAATGCCATCGGCAAGTAGCGCACCTATGCCCACTGCCGATTTTATGCGGCCATCCTCACCATCGCCAGCCTCGGTAACGCCAAGGTGTAGCGGGTAGCTCATACCCTCGGCATCCATCAGTGCAACAAGCAGGCGCGTTGCTTGTACCATAACCTGCGTGTTGCTGGCTTTCATGCTTACCACAACGCTGTTGTAACCGTTACGGCGGCATATGCGGAGGAACTCCATTGCCGACTCGGCCATGCCTCTAGGGCTATCGCCAAAGCGGCTCATAATCCTATCCGATAGCGAACCGTGGTTTACCCCAATGCGCATGGCCACGCTGTTTGCCTTACAAAGCTCAATAAGCGGTAAAAGGCGCTCCTCAATGCGGGCAAGCTCGGCTTGGTACTCCTCATTGGAAAACTCAACCTTTTGGAACTTGGCACGGGGATCGGCGTAGTTGCCAGGGTTAATTCTAACCTTGTCTATATGCTTAGCAGCCTCAAGTGCTGCTGCTGGATTAAAGTGAATATCAGCAACAAGCGGAGCGGAATAGCCCTTTAGGGCTATATCCCTTTTTATGTTCTCTAAATTTGCTGCCTCCTTAGTGCCCTGCGCTGTAATACGCACAAGCTCACCACCCGCTTCAATTATGCGGATGCACTGTTCTACCGTAGCATTGGTGTCATTGGTGTTGGTAGTGGTCATGGATTGCACCCGCACGGGGCTATCGCCACCAAGTACAACACCACCTATGTTTATTGGGCTAGATGCCCTACGAGCAGGATTAACAAGACTTTTACAATATAGCATATCGCTCATGGCTACATTTTTTTACAAAGTAAACGCTTTTGGGGCGATTAAGGGAAACTTCGTAAGAAAGATTGGACAAATAGCAAAAGGATATAGTACCCTTGGCTCTATTGAGGAACACTCCAATTGGATATTCGTTTGATTATATGTAACTTGTGTGAGTTAACCATAAACCAGAACATTATGAGAAAACTAATTTTTCCAGTAGTCCTATTTAGCATTTTATTAATAGGATGTACAGACTCAAAGAAAAAGGAGGAAGCTGCGCGTATTGAGAAAGAAATTGTTGTAGCCGACTCCATTGCAAAAGAGGTAGAAAAAGCTAAGCAGGATATTGAGCAGTCCATTCAGAGTGTTGACTCATTGCTTAACGAACTTTAAATCAACCAGCCATGAAAATAGTTAAATCAATACTATACTGCGCACTTTCGGTTAGCCTTATGCTACTTTTTAGCGTAAGCTTATCAGCGCAAAAACCAGAAGGTAAAGGGAAGAAACAAACTGCCGATAGCGTTGCTATAGCCAATAAAGAAAAGGGAAAGGGCAAAGCTGAAGAGAAAAAGGAAAAGAAGAGGAGTAATGAGGATGGTAAAAAGGAAGGAAAGGCAGCTAAGGATACTTTAGAAATTCCTGCCGATACCCTTGCTACTGTCGAAGAGGTTACTGAAGAGGTAAAGGCTGGCGAAGAGGAGGGTAAAGGAAACGCCTATGGTAAGAACAAGGGCGATTTAAAGGGCAAAGAGTTTGGCCAGACCCGAGCACAAGAGGCTAAGCTAAATAAAGAACAAAAAGAAAAGGAGCTAGATGAGTCACTATCCGAAGCCGAGGAAAAAGTGATTAAGGGAAAAGCAAAGGTAGCCGAGGCCCGGGAGAAGTTAGAAAAAGAGAAGAAAGAGAAGAAGATAAAGGATGCTGATTATCAGACTCGCAAACAGAAGATTGACGACACCGAGAAAGCCGTTCTTGAGCTTGAAGAGAAGGTAATGGCCGAAAAGCAAAAGAAGGTTCAAGAGTAGTTTTGGATGCACATTGCCACTAACAAGTTGGATAAAAGCCGAATCTAAAAAGAAGGTTACAGCCCTCAGGTCACCATTGAACTGGGGGCTGCCCTTTTTGCAAAGGGCTAGTAGCAAACGGAAAAGCTATTTAACCTTTTTAAGACAACAGATTATGAGGATTCCGCGTAAATGAGTTATTTTGCAACATAAACTTAAAGCAGAAAATTATGCGAAAGTATATTGCACTGGCTGTTCTTGTTTTCTTCGCCATATCGTGTGCAAATCAAAACCCTATACCAGAAAAGGAGCTCACCAATATTTTAGTGGAGATGTTTATTACCGATGCTACGGTTATAGCGCCAAACTATAGGGCTAAGTTTTCTAGGAAGGACTCCATTGAGTACTATGAGCCTATACTTGCAAAGTATGGATATACCCTTAACGATTTTGATCAAGCCATGTCCACATACTCCAAGGAGCCCAAAAAGCTTGATGCAATTTTCGACAACGTGGTTATTGAGCTAAGCAAAATGGAGGAAGAGCTTAGGGCAGGAAACGATGCTATGATGGACTCTCTTAGATTGGCAGAGTTTGCAAGGGATACAACAGCTAACCTGTGGAATCAAAAGACAGAGTTTACGCTTCCAACCGATGGTAGGCAGAATGGCATTGCTTATAAAGTTCCCCTTGTTGGTATTGGTACTTACACTTTAACTGCCGATGTTACCGTTTTCCCTGACGATGAAACTGTACAGCCTAGTATGTCGGCATATTTTTATTACGACGATGGAACCGTGGAGGGCGTTAGGAGTATGGCTAAGTACCAGCCACTTATAAAGGATGGCAAAAGCCATGAAATAACCGTTAGTGTGGAGCTAAAAGACCAAAAATATACTCATATATGTGGCCACTTAGTAGAGCATGGGGCAAGAGATGGGGATTGGAGTAAGCAGATGATTCTATCAAATATCAAGTTAACCTTTAAGCCCACAAGCTTAAA
>DHVO01000170.1 GCA_002412705.1 Bacteroidales bacterium UBA5206
CCGTACTGGTCGTACCTAGAGCGCTTGTTATCGTCGCTAAGCACCTCGTAAGCCTCGGCTGCCTCTTTAAACATCTCCTCAGCCTCTTTGTTGCCAGGGTTTTTGTCGGGGTGATACTGTATGGCCATCTTGCGGTACGCCTTTTTTATCTCATCTTTCGATGCGCTTCGCGATACCCCAAGTACCTCGTAAAAGTCTCTTTTTGCCATTCTTTATGCTGTGTTAACTACTCTCCAATAATTACTTTGGAGAAACGTATTACCTTTTCGTTAAGGATGTAACCCTTCTCTATAACATCAATAATTTTACCCTTTTGGCTTTCGTCTGGCACAGGAACCATGGTAATGGCCTCGTGCTTATCTGTATCAAGGGGTAAACCTATAGCCTCAATTTCGGCAATGCCCTTTGCTTTTAGGAAATCGGCAAACTTACCGTGGATTAGCCTTAGCCCTTCCTTTACCGCTTCAATATCGGTAGTGGTGTCAAGGCTTTTCATGGCGCGCTCAAAGTCATCAACAACAGGAAGTATGCTCTTTAGCGTATCCTCTGCTGCGTACTTTGTTAATTCCATCTTCTCCTTAAGGGTGCGGCGACGGAAATTATCAAACTCAGCCGAAAGCCTAAGGTACTTGTCCTTTTGCTCATCAAGCTGCTTTTGCAGCTCTTCGGTTGGGTTCTCCTCTTTTACTTCGGTTGTAACTTCTTGCTGTTGCTCCGATGCCGATTGCTCTGCCGAAGCATTCTCCTGAGCTCCTGCTGCTTCGGCGTTTACCTGCTCATCAGCCAGTTTCTCCTTCTTCTTAGACATATCTTGTAGTTATTATTTCGGTTTTGCCTGCCTTTAATCAAAAGCTTTGCCAATGTCGGTTTCTCCGACAAATTGACATAATTAGCAAATGCCATTGTAGTGTCAACGGCTGCAAGTTGCTTTTGGTGGACTTTTAACCTCTAATCAATCCTTTTAATTTGTGCTCCAATGGCATTTAGGCGCTGGTCTATGTTCTGGTAGCCGCGGTCTATCTGCTCAATGTTGTGTATTACGCTCTTTCCATCGGCCGAAAGGGCTGCTATGAGCAGCGCAACACCAGCGCGAATATCGGGCGAGGTCATTGTGGTTGGACGCAGCTGCATTTGCTGGTTGTGCCCAATAACCGTTGCGCGGTGGGGATCGCAAAGAATAATCTGTGCGCCCATGTCAATTAGCTTATCAACAAAGAATAGGCGGCTCTCAAACATTTTTTGGTGGATGAGCACCGATCCCTTTGCTTGGGTTGCCACAACTAGGAATACGCTTAGCAGGTCGGGGGTTAGCCCAGGCCAAGGCGCATCGGCTATGGTCATTATGGAGCCATCAATAAAGGTATCAATCTCGTAGTTGTCCTGTTGTGGTATGTGGATGTCATCGTTAATGTGCTCCATCTTAATACCTAGGCGGCTAAACGCATCGGGGATGATGCCCAGATTCTCGTACGAAACGTTTTTTATGGTGATTTCGCTGCGGGTCATGGCGGCAAGGCCAATGAATGAGCCAATCTCAATCATATCGGGTAGGATGGTGTGCGTACAGCCACCTAGCGACTCAACCCCCTCAATGGTTAGTAGGTTTGAGCCAATGCCCCATATTTTTGCGCCCATGCTTACCAGCATCTTGCTTAGCTGCTGAACGTATGGCTCGCAGGCCGCGTTGAAAATGGTGGTTTTGCCTGGTGTAAGCACTGCTGCCATTAGGATGTTGGCAGTACCGGTAACCGAAGCCTCATCAAGGAGCATGTAGCTGCCTTTTAGGCTGTGCCCTTCAACCTTGAAGAAGTTCTCCTTGCTATCAAAATCGAAAATAGCGCCCAGTTTTTGGAACCCTACAAAGTGGGTATCCAAGCGGCGGCGACCAATTTTATCGCCTCCCGGACGGGGAATGTACCCCACGCCAAAGCGGGCTAGCATTGGGCCAACTACCATAATGGAGCCGCGAAGGCTGGCTGCCTTTTGTTTGTACTCCTCGGTAAGCATGTACTCAACGTTTACGTTGGCAGCCCTAAAAACACAGGTTGATGGCTCTGGACGTTCCACTTCAACGCCAAGGCATTCGAGTAGCTCAATGAGCTTATTTACATCTCTAATATCTGGAATGTTCTTAATGGTCACCTTTTCGGGGGTGAGCAGAACGGCACAAATTACCTGAAGCGCTTCATTTTTCGCTCCCTGTGGATAAATGTCTCCACTTAGGCGGTTTCCGCCAATAATCTCGAATGTAGCCATAACAACTGGTGAAATGGTTATTTTTTACGTTGCTGGAATCGCTTTTTGCCTCCCCTGTTGTGTAGGTCTCGGTTATCGGTAAGCTTAGTGCCAGGGGCAACCACTAGCTTGCCATTGGATAGTTCAAGAATATCTCTAATTATATCCTCGTCGGATACGGCATCCTTGTTCCACATTAGGTACGATTTCTTCATGTGGTTAGCAATGAGCTGGGTAAGTGCCTCGCGACTTGGTCCTTCCTCCATCTCGGATGCTTTCTGAATCATCTGCTCAATGGCACGCCCATAGTGCTTATGCCTAATGGGATGTGTGGGGTATGGTACCCTTTTGGGACGCTCCTGAATCGATTCCTTTTCGGGAATGGGGTATGGAGAGTCGATGTCGATTTTAAAATCGGACATTATGAAAAGATGATCCCAAAGTTTATGCTTAAAGTCGTTGATATCCCTTAGGTGTGGGTTCATGTTACCCATAATGCCAATTATTACCTTGGCTAGGCGGTTGCGCTCATTCTTATCGGGTGTTGCACATATATGGTCAACCATTTGTTGAATGTTCCTACCGTATTCGGGTAACGAAAGCTTTGTGCGCTGGGTGTTATAGTCCATGTATAGACGTTAGATTATAGACATTAGAATTTAGACAAGTAGAAGTAACGAAGGTAACATATAAGATGTGAAGTGTGATATACTTTCGTAAAATAGCTACTATCAGTAAGTTTGATGCAAAGCTAGCTCATTGTTTCGGAAAAAGCAAAGGGGGAGTAGCTGGAAGAGGAGGGAGATGAAGAATGTGAGGAATTTGAAGAAGTATCAGAAGAACACTGCCGAAACCTGCCTATTCCCTTAACTCCTTCATCTACATCAAATTTCTGTCTAAAGAAACTCTGTGCACTCTGCTTTCTCTGTGTCTCGGTGTTTTATTACTCCTTCAACTACGTCATCTACATCAACTTCCTCTCTCAAAAAAACTTCGTGCACTCTGTTTCCTCTGTGCCTTGGTGTTTTATTCCTTCCTCAACTACATCATCTACATCAACTTCCTCTCTCAAAAAAACTTCGTGCACTCAGTTTTCTCTGTGCCTTGGTGTTTTATTCCTTCCTCAACTACATCAACT
>DHVO01000128.1 GCA_002412705.1 Bacteroidales bacterium UBA5206
AAAAGGTGCTTCTTATCGGCCGATATGTCCATACTTAGCGTTCCCGGAGTAAGCGACACCAGCGCAGAGAATACGGTTAGCTCCAAATCGGACTGCGTATCGAGCGGGACGGATACGATACCCGCCTCCATGTGATGCTTTTTGGTTAGCACCTCCCTAGCCACAGCGATACTGGCAACAAACAGCTCCTTGGTAAAGTATATAGCCAGCTCTACTAGCCATATCACCTGAAAAAATGCGCGGCGCGACACAAAAAATGATACCAACCACCCTACAAGGCTGAATAGCATAAAAAAGCTTGCTATGGCATGCGCTTTTACTGGCTCGGCCTCAGTTGCCACTACACCGAGTGTGGCCACTGCCGAAAGTGCAAAAATCCATGTGAGTAATCGAATCATATCGTAATAAGGTTATTATCAACATCAAAAAGGCAAAGTAGATTTTCAAAAATCGATACCTACCTATTTAACACCGCGTTTATGTAATCGGTTCGGTTAACCACGTACTGTGCAGCCCTCTCGGCATACTCAATAAACTGATTTGGGAAAAAGCTAACACCTAGGATAATCACCGTTAGGCAAAGCACTACCAGCACCATGTTTGGATAGCTTTTTGCCATTTGCGAGAAGGTTGATACGCTAAATGAACTCCCCTGGGGCAGGGGTTTCCAGAATACCTGATTCCAGATTTTTGTCATGGAGAAAAGCGTAATAAGGCTCACAGCAAGTGATACGGTAACTATTTCCCAATCGCCAGTCATGAAACCGGCCTTGGCAAGTATAAATTTACCCCAGAAGCCGGTAAGCGGCGGTACGCCCGTAAGCGCAAATGCCGATATGGCAAAAACCAGCGCCAGCAAAGGGAATTGCGATAGCACGCCACCCAGCTGCTTTAGGCTGTAGCTCCCAGCCACACGGTTAACCAATCCGCTAATAAAGAACAGGTTGGTTTTTACCAGTACGTTATGTAGCACAAAGAACAGGGCTCCGGCTATTGCCAACGGAGTACCTATGGCTAAGCCCATTATCATGTACCCAATTTGCGATACGATGTGAAAGGAGAGTATCTTCCTAAAATCGCTTTGCGCTGCTGCACCAAACACACCAACAACCATGGTAAAGGCTGCTATAAGCATAAAAATGATGCGGAACACCTCGTTCTCCGAAATGGGGAAAACGATGGTAAAGAATCGGATTAGCACGTAAACGCCAACCTTAGTCATTAGCGCCACCACCAGCGATGAGATGCCTATAGGGGCGGTATGATACGTTGCTGGTAACCAAAAGAACAGCGGGAAAACGGCGGCCTTAATACCAAAGCTCACCAAAAAGAATACTGCCGCAACGTTTGCCAAGGAGCTTTGTCCTAAACTATCGAGGGCAATCCCGGCAGCAGCCATATTCACGGTGCCCGTAAGCCCATAAATAACACCAATCCCTGCCAAGAATATGGTTGATGAGAAAACGTTTATTGCCACGTATTTTAGTGTACCCTCCAGCTGCGCCTTTTTCCCACCAAGGGTAAACAGCACAAAGGAGCTAACCAGCAGCACCTCGAACCAAACGTACAGGTTAAACAGGTCGGCAGCCATAAATGCGCCCGTTAGCCCCATTAGTAGGAAAAAGTACACCACGTTAAATAGCGCCTTTACCGATTCGGAGGTGAACCACTCGTACGAGTAGAACCACGCCAACAGGGCAAGTAGCGATGCCATAGCTATCATCCCAGCCGAAAGAGCATCTACGGCAAGCATAATGCCGTATCCGTGAAGCCAATCGCCCACGTTTAGCACAATCATGCTATGCGCTACGGTTTGCTTAAGCACAAGCGCCGATACCACAAGATGCAGGACTACAAAAAGATTTCCAACCCAACGCTGAGCACGGGAGTTCCCCCACAAAAAGAGGTTTACAATTGCAGCAATAAGCGGCAAAAGAAGAACAGAAGAAAGAATAAGCTGATTGTACTCCATGCTAATCGTCGAGTTTATCGGTTGTGTTAAGGTCGTCCATGTTAGCCGTTCTTGTTGATTGGTAAACCCGCTTCAACAGAACAATGGCAAAGGCCTGTATTCCAAAGCCAATAACTATTGCGGTTAGAATGAGTGCCTGCGGCACAGGGTCGGCAAAGGGCACCTCAATGGTATCAGCAGCCGATGGAATAAGAGCAGGCACACCACGGGTTAGCTTTGCCACTAGGAACAGGAACAGGTTTGATGCGTAGCCCAGCATCATTATGCCTATAATCATCTTCATCATCCCCTTATGCAGCAATAGATATAAGCCTGCAGCATAAAGCAATCCTGTTAAAATTGAGAGCAATACGTCCATGCCTAGTATTTTGTTAGAATAAACGTTACGTTAAGCACCATCCCCACAACAAGAATGTAAACCCCAATATCAAAAAGAACGGGAGTTCCCAGCTTGCCTATTAAGGGTAGCGTTATGCTACTCCATAGCCCTGTCATAAGCGGAGCGCCCACAAAAAGCGACATCGCCACAGCAACAACAGCAACAGCCAAACCAACGGCCATTAGCCTAATTGGGTTAAGCCTATACCGCTTGGTAGTTTCCGTTGCCCCAAAAACCATGGAGTGCAGAAAAAAGCCAATGCCAGCAAGTAAACCGCCAACAAAGCCACC
>DHVO01000049.1 GCA_002412705.1 Bacteroidales bacterium UBA5206
ATTTCCGTGCAGCTGCTCCTAAAGCCTGCTGGCCTGCAGAAGAACTAGTGGCTCAGTGCCGCGAAATTGCTAAGCAAACGGGTGCTAAAATAACCCTAACCGAAAGCGTTGAAGAGGGTGTTAAAGGTTGCGATTTCCTTTATACCGACGTTTGGGTATCGATGGGTGAACCAGAGTCTGTATGGGCAGAACGCATACAGCTGCTTAAGCCTTATCAAGTTAATAAGAAGGCTATGGAGCTAACCGGCAATCCTAACTGCAAGTTTATGCACTGCCTACCAGCATTCCATAACCGTGAAACTGCTGTTGGTGAGGACATGTTTAAGAAGTTTGGTCTTGAGGCAATGGAGGTTACCGAGGACGTGTTTGAGTCTGATGCTTCAATTGTTTTTGACGAGGCAGAGAACCGCATGCACACCATTAAGGCTGTAATGGTTGCTACATTGGGTCAGTAGTTACAAACAGCATAATAATAAAAAAGGCAGCTTTTTGCTGCCTTTTTTTGTTGGTTTGAAAAAAACGACTTAATTTTAATTAGGTGTAATTCAAATCTTTTTATTATGACTGTTTACGTTGGTAACATTGCTTACTCCATGACCGTGGAAGAGCTTAAGGACATTTTTGAAGCCTTTGGTAAGGTTTTAGACGTTAAGATTATTATTGATCGCCAAACGGGGAGATCGAAAGGCTATGGTTTTATTGAGATGGAGAACGACGAAGAGGCTCTTAAAGCCATAAGTGCTCTTAATGATACCCAAGTTAAGGGTAGAAACATTAAGGTTAATAACGCACACCGTAAGGTTGAAACGCAGCAGTAGTACTCCTTTGTACTACTGCTTTTGCTTTGTAGCGGATTAGCGTACAAACGCCTCCATTACAAAGTAATAGGTTATAACCCCCGATACAGCAAACTTTAGTCCCGTTCCCAGCAGAAAACCAATAAACGAGCCAAGGGCCGACTTTATGGCTTGGTTGTGCGTTTGGCCTGCTGTGAGTTCGCCTAATAACGCTCCAATTAAAGGCCCAACAATTATTCCAAATGGCGGAAATAGGAAAAGACCTACTACTAATCCTATTGTTGCGCCCCATACTCCACGTTTGCTCCCTCCAAATTTTTTGGTTGCCCAAACAGGAAAAACGTAGTCCAGTATTGTTACTACTGCTGCGGCTATACCTGTTGCTATAAGAACATTGGTGCTGATGTTTCCAAACGAAGTGAAGTGTACCAACAGAAGCGCTGCAAAGCTTAATGGAGGGCCTGGTATTACAGGAAGCACACAGCCAAGTAGCCCAAGTATTACTAGGACTATTCCAAGTGATAGTAGTACGTAATCCATTTTTTGTTTTAAAAATAGCTCATTTATTCTATCCTACGCATTGTTTGAATTAGATTAACCTATTTTAAACGAGTAGGTGGGCGTCCTTTTTTCTCAACAGGGTTGAATTGAGGTGTTACGTGTACTAAATTTGCACTACAAACATATATTGCCATGAAAGCTGTTTCTATTACTCTTTACGGAAGAGTTCAGGGGGTTGGGTATAGGTATTATGTTTATAGAGTAGCAGGGGAGATGGGTGTAAAGGGTTTTGTGAAGAACCAGCCCGATGGATCAGTTTACATTGAGGCCGAAACCAATGATGCTGATTTGGAGGCATTCGTAGACCACTGTAAAATGGGACCACCCCGTTCCTCTGTTTCAAAATGTCATGTTAATAGTATCCCGTTGCAAGGGTTTAACTCATTTTTAGTGTGTTAATAACAAATGAGATACGGTTCGGAAATTTGCATGCAAATTTCCGAACCGTTTGTTTGATCCTAGCAATTGTTGAATTAGTGCCTTTCAAAAGTTTTGCTAACTATTCTCCAACCTTCCCTATCAAACTTATATAGCAGTAGGTAATCGGTGAAAATTAGTTTGCCACCTCTGTGTAGTTCTAGTTTAACCGATGCTGCTTTACCCGTTACATCTACCGAAATGTACTTAACATCAGTCTTTTCTGCTGGTGGAGTTGGGTTCTTTTCTCTACCCGTTCTAATGTTCTCTAACCATGTATATATGGGTAGTTTGGATAGAACGTTCTCTCGTACCATAATCATTTCAAAACCTGGATGGAAGCCCTTCTCTATTTGGGCTATATCGCCAAAGTTGTGAATTCCCTCTACGTAGGACTTGTTAATAACATCTTTAACTTGCTCGTCTTCGGTTTGTGCCCATGCTGCTACGGTGCATAGAGCTAAGGCTAAACTTAATAGAATGGTTTTCATAAGGTGAGGTTTTGGTGATGATATAATATTTCAAACTATTTGCCAAGACGCATAAGGTGTTTTTTATCAGGTATTAACATTCTATGGGCGTCTTTTTCCGTTCGAAAACGTGCAATGGCTGTTTCGCTTTGAAACAAGAAAGGGTACCCTTGTTTTGGATACCCTTTAATATTTGAACGATACTACAAGTTTTTAACTGGATAAGTGCTCTCCCTCTCTTTTGCGCGTTTTAGCCATTCTGGTACTATTTGCTCCAAGAATGTTTTTTTCTCGCTGTTTAGGGTTTTCATATCTAGACCAATGTATGCCTGGGCCTTTTCTTTTGTAGATATGTCGGGCATTGGTACTTCTTGGTTATAGCCAAGGTTAGCAAGTACTCTTGCAATTTCCAAACGAGCCTCTTGAGCCTTTTCTATACCATGGGCTATAATACGGCTAGTTTCTAGTGGAGCGTGGAATGATGCGCCATGGCTGGCTGCAGAGTAGTCCCATCGCCATTGAGCTGCTCGTATGTGCTTAAGTGCGGCTTCCATCTGCTTGTCATTTGCGCCTTTATCCCACGCAAATTTTGCTTCGATATGGGCTTTTGCAAGTAGTTTTTCTAGCTTAGTTCTGTTTTCAATAACCTTATCCTGTCTTTCGTAAACATTTTGAACTAGTTTCTCAGTCTCTTCCCTATGGCAAACCTGGCAGGTGTTAGCCACATTATTTAATGGGCTTTGGATGTGGTGGTTAGTAAACTTCATGCCGCCTTCACTCTTGTAGGGCATATGGCAGTCGGCGCAGGATACGCCGCGGTCGTAGTGTACGCCCATCATGAATACTTCATAATCGGGGTGCTGTGCTTTTATCATTGGGGTTTTGCTAAGCGAGTGAGTCCAGTCAGCAAACTGTATCTCATCGTAGTACTCTTCCATATCCTCCATAGAAAAGCCTTTATCCCAAGGGAACGTTAGGTATTTGCCTTCTCCCTTAAAGTAGTATTCTACGTGGCACTGTGCGCAAACTAAGGAGCGCATCTCCTGATGTGTTGCTTCTGCTATGTTTCTACCCTGACGTTGGAATGCTTCAATAAGAGCAGGGCGTGTTATATGTAAATCCATGGTTTTGGCATCGTGACAATCGGCGCAACCAATGTGGTTTACCACCTCGTCACCTAGTTCTGCCCATGTAGATTTATAGAACTCTGCAATGCCTTTCTCCTTCATTAGGCGAGGAACATCTGGACTTTTGCAAGTCCAACAGGTTCCGGGCATTGGTCCTGATTTTTCTTCCATTGGTGCGCCTGTTCTAAGAATATCCTGAACATCTTTTACTGCCCAGTAATGGCCTCGTCCCTGATTGTACTCTTTGGAAAAAGCGTATCCAGCCCACAGAATAACCATTTCTGGCGCTTCGGCTAGCATATCCTTTTTACCAGCTCCGTTGTACTTGCTTTCGAAGGTTGTGTCGGCCGTTTGCATATAGGATTCGTATTGCCTTGGGAAGTTTTTACCCCATACCTCGTTGCGTGGTTCCCATTGCTCGTGCTCCACCTGTGGGGTATAAGCAAATAGTGCTTCGGCTCTACGTTCTATTATTGATGAGGCCAAAAGCCCAAGTAAGAAAACAATGATAATGGTGACTACAAAGAGCATCCATCCAACTATTGGTTTTTGTTTTACTATTTCGCCAATTGGTTTCATAAGATTGGTTTTTAGCGGTGGTGTTATTGGTTCTTTTCTGACTTCATAAGTTTGTTAAGCCACTCGGGTACTGGACTATCTAGTAGTGGTACCCTTGAGTAAGGTGTAGTTGATAGCCCTCTAATTCTGTCGTGAGGCGTTAGCCTATGGCAATCCCAGCATTTTCTATCCTTTCGGTTCTGATTGTGCATGGGGGAGTTGCGCTCTAACTTGGCGTCAACAATTAGGTTTGAGTGGCATCGGATGCAGTTGTTTTGCACAGCATTTGCACCCTCTTCTTTGATTTTAATAACCTCGGGTTCTGCTCTAAGGGTAAAAAGGGTTGCGTGTCGTAACCCATCCTTTGCCTTAAAGTAGTACTTGTTTAATACGTTGTTGTGTGGTACATGACAATCGTTGCAGTTTGTCCATTCCCTGTGTGAACTATGAAACCAGGTAGAGTACTCTGGTGCCATAATATGACAGTTGATACAGGTTTTGGGATCGTCAAAAAGGTACGATGGCGCTTTTGATATGTGAAAAGCGTAAGCTCCAAGCCCAAAAAGGATACCTGCAACTACTATTACTGGTATTTTCCAGTTGTCGGGTGGGGTAAGAAGTTTAATTAGCTTTTGCATAGCCTTGGGGTTTAATACTGCAAGGTAAGCAAAAAGGTACAACAGGGCAAGCGTGTTAAGTGCCTGAAACTCTATTTATAATCATTATAAAAAGACATATAGGTCTTTATTTCTTGATTCTCTTTTTCTTATCGTTTGCGTACTCCCAAAGGTAAAGCGTAGCAATTGTTCGGTTGGGACTCCATTTTGATGCAATTTCTTCAAGTTTTCTTATCAAAACGTTACCGCTACCCGAAAGTTTGTACAATTCCATCATGGTTTGCTTAATGGCCAAATCGTCAACAGGGAAAATGTTTGGTCTATTAAGCGAAAAGATCAGAATCATCTCAACGGTCCATTTTCCTATACCTTTTACTTGGGTGAGGTAAGTAATAATCTCATCGTCGGACATAGACTCAATGTAGTCTAGATCCATACTATTTGTTAGTGCAAACTGAGCCAGGTTTTTTAGATAAGCGGCTTTCCCTTTAGAAAGACCTGCGGATCTAAGTTCCTCGTCGGTGGTGTTAAGCAGAATGCTGGGGGTTGGGTAGTTGTTTGGGAATAGCGCAAGAAAGCGGTTAAATATAGTTTGCGCAACTTTCCCCGATAGCTGCTGGGAAACAATGGCATCGGTCAAATCGAAATAGATGTCTGTTGATTTTTTTAGCTCTCTTAACGGGAGTCGCTTGGCTATGGAGAGAATGGTATTGTCGGTAAAAGGTAATTGTGGTGCTTTCATTTAGGTTGGTTTTGGCTAAATTAAAATCTGATGCCTAGTATGCAGATATCATCTATCTGCTCGCATCCGGCTTTGTGTGCTCGGTATGCGTTAAGTAGAGCTGTTTTTTGCCGCTCCATGGGATGTTTGTAGTTCTTAACCAGAAGTTCGGTGAGGGGTTTTATTCCGAACTTTTTCATGAAGAGATCCATCTGGTCTGAGTAACCGTCGGTTGTTAGGTAAAGCGAGTCCCCTTTTTCAATGTCAATGATTTGATTTGTGAAGTAGCGTTTTTTCTCGGGCTGAAAACCTCCTACAGAGCGAGGATCGCCAGGGATGCGGCTAAAAAGTCCATCCTTGTTTACTATGTATAAGGGGCGTCTAGCTCCGGCATAAGTTACTTTTTGTGTTTGTGTGTTGTAAACAAGAAGGGCTACATCCATACTCATATGCGACTTTTTATCATCCTCATCCTGTTTAAGGGCTTTTCTAACCTTATCGTGTAGGTATTCCAGAATAAGAGCTGGGTCGTGCGTTTGCCACTCGTTAACAATTTGGTTTAGTAGGGTATTCCCAATCATGGACATAAAGGAGCCTGGTACACCGTGTCCTGTACAATCTATAACTGCAATAAATTGCTTTTCGCCAGATGTGCTGAACCAATAAAAATCGCCCGATACAATGTCCTTTGGGAGGAAAACAATAAAATGATCGGCAAAAACACCTTTAAGCAGGTTCTCTTTGGGAAGAATGGCTTCTTGTATGGTTTGGGCGTATTCTATGCTGCTTATTATGCGATCGTTTTTGGCCGCAATTATTTTCTGTGAATGCTCAAGAATCTGATTTTTGTGTTCAATCTCGTCTCGCTGCGAGAGAATTTCTTCCTGTTGCTGAAGAAGCTCTTCGTTTTTTTCGAGTATCTGCTTTTGATGCTCAGCAAGTGTTTCGTTGGCCTTTTGTTTCTGTTTTAGGGCTACAAATCCAGCTAAAACAACTAAAAGCAGAAGGAGCACTGCAATTAGTAAGAAGTTACGGAATAGCGTTTGCCTATACTTTGCTGCAGCGGTTATTGAGTCCTTCCTATCCTGAAGCATTTTTTGCTCCTGTTGCTGTTTCTCAAACTGATGGAGCATTTCTGCCTGTACCAATTTGCGGGTGCTTTCCTTGTTGTATGTGCTATCGCGAAAGGCTATGTGCTGCTGGTAGTGCGTATAGGCTAGTTTGTAGTTGCCCTGCTGCTGGTAACACTTACTTAGCAAAAAATTTATTTTTGCAAGGAGCTCATTAGATTTGCTGGCGCTTGCGTTGTTCTGGGCAATTATTAAATGTTGAAGGGCTTTGCCTCTGTTGCTTGCCGATAGGTAATGTTTACCTAGGCTTAGGTGTATCTCAGCCAGTCGGCTCTTGCTTTTCATCCCTTCAAAAATACTTAGCGATTCTTTTAGGTAAGAGTATGCAAGTTTACTATTCCCCAGCTCGCTGTATATGGATCCAATTTCGTTGTACAGAACGCCAAGGGCATCGGGATCGTCGTATTTTTTAGCTATTTGTAAGGCCTTAAGGTAGTAATCAAGTGCCCTGTTTACTTGCCCCTTCTCTTTGTATGCTTCACCTATGTTGATGTATGATGTGCTTATGCTTTCCTCGTTGTTAAGTTCCTGTTCGAGCATAAGCGAACGATTGTAGTAGTCAAGGGCGCGGTCGTAATCCTTTTGGTATAAGTAAACTATCCCAATGTTGTTAAGGGTGCTAGCAATACCCGATTTAACATTGAGCCGTTCGTATATTCTTAACGAACTTAGGTAATATTCCAGTGCTTTAGGGTAGCTCCCTTGAAGCCTGTAAACGGCTCCAATTTGATTCAGTACCGATGCTTCGCCCTTCTCGTTGTTAAGTGCTTGGTAGTTCTCCAGTGCAACGGTAAACATTTCAAGGGCTTTGTAGTTTTCACCTAGCGCTCGGTATGCATAACCTTTAAGGGTTAGTATAAGGGCTATCCCATTAAGATGACCCGATTTTTCTGCATACGACAAGGCCAAACTGGCTGTGCCTAGGGCTTGATGGTACTCGCCTAAATCCAGAAGGCTATCGGTGGAATTAATGTAGGCCTCACATCTTAAGCTATCGCTATTTAAGGGTGTTTGAGCATGTAAGCCATCTATGGCAAACAGCATAGATGCTATGGCTACTAGCACAATTGCTATTTGCTTGTACCTGAAAAGGATGCGCATGCTAATTTGGCTTGTTTTTAATTATTGGGGTATGGATTCTAAAATAGAAATTCATTTTGTTTGGCCTATTAGCAAATGTAAAAAAAAGGGCGAATCATCTGCTCTGATTCGAGGTGCGGTTTGAATGATTTTTATCATTGAACTATTAAATAGCCAACTTAAGAAGGATACTTATCAATGTTTAATTGCTTTATCTTTGCCTCGTTCTGAATAAAAGGAGACCATGAAGCGATTATTTTTTATTACCGCATTTTTATTGCTAGGTAGCTNNGATACGTTGCTTACTTGTGCCGATAGCTTGAGTATAGGAGTTTTGGGTTACTACGTGAACCCTATAGCAGGAAAGGTTATTAGCCCCTATGGCAAGCGGGGACACAGGTTTCATGCTGGCACCGATATAAAACTAGCATTAGGCGATAGTGTGAGAGTGGCCTTTGGTGGAGTGGTTTCTCGTGCTACAAGAGCGAGTGGTTATGGCTTGTTGGTTGTTGTGTCTCATGGTTTTGGTGTGGATACTTATTACGCCCATTTAAGTAAAATGCTTGTTGATGTTGGTGATACCCTTTTGGCGGGAACAGTTATTGGACTGGGCGGTAGAACTGGAAGAGCTACCACCACACATTTACACTTTGAGTTTAGGGTTAACGGGAGGCATCTTGATCCTGAGCGTGTTATTAATTTTGATCTGCAAACGCTTATTGCAGAGAGTATTCCTAAACCAGTGTCTGTTGCAAGCCTTATAAAAAGTGAACTGACGGCAAATGTTAAAGAGAGTTCCGATTACCACGTTGTGGCAAAGAACGATACCCTTTACTCCCTAGCACGGCGATATGGTACAACTGTAAAGGTTCTTTGTGAGCTAAATAGCATAACACCCAGCACAATTCTCAAAATAGGAAGAAAGTTAAAGGTTAGTAATGTTTAGATTTTGGTAGCTGTTATTGAACGTATTGTTTGTGATTACAGGAAGGTCTTTTGATATACCATTTTCATTTGATGCGAAAATGTGCGATATTAGTGTACGCTCAATAAAATAACACCAGGTTGCTATGGAAATTAAGGGTACAGCTGTTAAAACAACACCGGAATTTGTTCGCGAGCGATTTGGCGATAGATTTCAGGAGTGGATTGAACTTCTTCCCGAAAGCTCACGATTGATTATTGAGCAGCCAATCTATGCAACATCGTGGTATTCGCTAATGGATTCCGTAATAGTTCCAACTCAAAAGGTGGGCGATTTATTTTATGGTGGCGACCACACTCTAGCCGCATACGAGTTAGGCCGATACAGCGCCGAAACTGCCCTTAAGGGCATATACAAAATATTTGTAAGGGTAAGTTCTCCCCATTTTGTTCTTAGCCGAGCCTCAAGCATTTTCTCTGCTTACTATCAGCCAGCTGATGTTAGAGTTGTAGAAACTACCGACAAAAAGGCGGTGTTACAGTTCTCGAAGTTTTCTGTAGAAGAGCAGCTAATTATGCATAGAATAGCGGGATGGATAGAAAAAACGCTGGAGATAACCTTAAAGTCGGCTCTTCAGGTTGATGTTGAGAACCGAGAGAACGGAACGGAGCTGGTTACCCGTATTGTTGCTGAGTGGAACTAGCATAGTAACCCATTACTACAATTCATCCCGATGATTCTACAGCTCATCGGGTTTCTTTTTTTCTGGAGCATCTGTTAGCCAATATTTGCATTACAAAATGCTTAGCGCATTTCTAGCAAGATTGGAAAAGAAAGCTTTTTGCCCAATGGGCACATTTGCAAAAAAAAGATGCCATGAAAACTTTATCATTTTTACTACTTCTACTTTCTGTAACTCTAGGCTCCTTTGCACAGGTTGTTGTTAAGGGTATGGTTACCGATAAAAAGGGAGAGCCGCTTACTGGTGCCAACGTTTTTATCAAGGGCTCGTACGATGGAACTGCAGCCAATCACAATGGATCGTTCACACTGTCAACATCAGCAACAGGGAAACAGGTTTTGGTTGCTACCTTTATTGGCTATGCAACGCAAGAGGTTGATGTTGACTTGACGGAACCAAGCCTCTACATAGTTTTTAAACTTAAGGAGGAGGTAAATGAGCTTAATGGGGTGGTTATTACAGCAGGAACCTTCGAAACTGCCGACAGAAAGCGTAGCGTAACCCTTCAGCCCCTTGATATAGTTACAACTCCCAGCGCAACGGGCGATATCTATGGCGCACTTACTACGTTACCCGGAGCAGCAACGATTGGTGAGGATGGGCGTTTGTTTGTTCGCGGTGGTGATGGGTATGAGAGCAAAACCTTTATTGATGGGTTACTATCGAAGAAGCCATACAGCTCCAATGTTCCCGATTTACCCTCGCGGGGTAGGTTCTCTCCCTTTCTTTTTACTGGTACAACCTTTAGTACGGGAGGCTACTCTGCCGAGTATGGGCAGGCGCTGTCGTCGGCACTAATCCTAACCACTAACGCGTTTCCAGAGAAAACCCAAACCGACATATCCATTATGACCATTGGTGGAGGCGTTAATCAAACCTTAAAAGGTGAGCGAAGCTCTTTATCGCTGGGGGTAGATTACTCTAACCTAGGGCCGTACTTTCAACTATTCCCTCAAAAGTTTGCCATGAATAAGTATCCAGAGAGCCTTGGTGCCACCCTGTCGTATAGACAAAAGGTATCAGACGAGGGCGTGCTAAAGCTTTTTGGCACCTTTTCGTCATCGCAAATGGGGCTTAGGTACCCAAGCAGGAGCGATGCTGGGGTTCTGGATGATGTCTCCATTGACAATGCTAATGGTTACGCAAATGTTTCGTATAGCGATAAGGTGCTAGGAGCCTGGCTTGTTAAGGCAGGCGCTGCGCTTACGGTTGACAAAAACGATTTGGATATGCAATCGTTCACCGTTTATGAGTCTCTGCGGAACCTTCAGGCAAAGGTTACTCTAAAGCGCTCGTTCTCTAGTAAGTTTAGCCTGCTGTTTGGTTCCGATGCAACAGTAAACGATTTTAAACAGAACTATACCGAGCGTGAGAGCGGCTTTACAAACAGGGCATCGCATACCGATGTTACACCATCGGCTTATGCCGAGGCTGAGTTTAAACCCTACTCAAAACTGGCTGTTAGAACTGGCGTTAGGAGCGAGTACAGCAGCTTGCTTAGCAAGGGCAATGTGGCACTTCG
>DHVO01000228.1 GCA_002412705.1 Bacteroidales bacterium UBA5206
TACGCCGAGGCCAGAATAAACCTTAACGCCATACTTAAAGCCCTTCGCAAAGGCGACTTAAAGCGCTTTTTCGATATTGCCGAAAGCGAAGCCATGACGCTACACGGCCTAATTATGAGCTCAAAAAATCAGCCTATACTGCTAAAGCCCCAATCGTTACAAATAATTGAGCTGATTAAAGCATTCCGCACCGAAAAGGGCATAAACATTGGCTTTACCATTGATGCTGGGCCAAACATCCATCTGCTTTACACCAGCGATGTTGCCCAAATTGTTGAAGCCTTTGTTAACGAGCAGCTAAAGCCTTTGTGCGAGAACCAAAAGGTAATTTTCGATTCTTGTGGAAAGGGGCCTGAACTAGTATAAGTTAGCACATAGCATACAAGAAAAGGGAGGCCCAATGGACCTCCCTTTCCTCTTTACGTTCAGACTTATCTAGAAACTAAAATCAAACCCAACTGCAATAACATAACCCTTATCGGTTGTTTTTACAGGTAAACCATTTGGCATTAGCGGATTAGCTGCGCTAATGGCATTAATTGTATAATCCTTCCAGAAGGTACGGGCAAAGGCCAAATCAACCTGAATCTTCTCTGTTACCTTGTAACCAGCACCTATACCCACGTTAAAGTTATTGTTCTTAAGCGCCTCGTATGGCCCTAGTGTTGTGTAGTACAACTCCTTATCATCATACTCAAAAGCGGTGTAGCTGCAACCAGTACTAAGCTCAAGTTTTGGCGATAGCTGGTAGTAAAATCCTAGGTTAGCGGTGTAGCAATCGCCCGCAACATCCGATGCCTCATAAGTGTTGTTATCGCGAGGGTCGGTTATCTTACCCCAATCGGCATAAGTTTGGAAGTAGTAGTTATAATCGGCACCAACACTAAGCTTATCGGTAATTTTGTACATAAGCCCTGTGTTTAGCACAGCGGGCAAATCGCGACGCTTCTTCTCTCCGTTTGCACCAATAGGTACATTGCCCTCAAAATCCTCGGTTTCGAACTCCATTTTAACCTTTGTCTCGAAGTGAGCCGAAAGGTTAAGCCTATCCGTAGCCTTATAGTTTACCCCAAACACACCCCCAAAGCCATTAGCATAGGCATTATAGCTTACACTAAAAGGGCTATTAGGTAAGTCCTTAGAACCTGCAAGCTCCATTCCGGCCTCAGTTTTGTTTATTCCCTTTAGATACCGAGCACCAACAGAAACTGATAGTTTCTCGTTAATGGCGTAAGCCACTCCAATTGGAACGGTAAGGTAGTACGATGATGCCTTTAGGTGCTGATTGGAAACCATCTTATAATCGGCAGCATCTCCAGGGATAGCGGCATTAGCATCCATAAGTATTCTTAAACCCATAAGGTTGGTTGTTATGGAACCATCAGGGTAGTTTGCCGATGCTCCACCACCCGAAACGTAAACACCAGAGTAGAACGCAAGCTTATTAACCTTATAAGCCGCGTAAAACATGGGAAGAATTGGGTCTATTCCATCCTGCTCGTACGACTGCTCACCCGCTCCCAAGTTAAAGGAGTGCTGAGGTTTCCTAAAAAGCGTTTGGTTGCTAAGGCTTAAATGAATGCCGTTGTTCATACTAGTTAAGCCCGCAGGGTTATAGTTTACAATATCGGCAGCATCGGTAGCCGCATTCCTAACGTTTGAACGCACCCACTTTGCGCTCATATTGGCAAGATTATCCATTTGCCCAACCGATATAAGGGGAGCAAAAAGCAATACCGTTAGGCAAGTAAATACAATATGTCTGTAATTCATATCCTTATGTTTAATATTTTATTCCAGCAAAGTAAACAAAACTATACCAATCCTTGTTAGCATTAATCAAAAGCAATAGTAAAAATGCTGTATAATATATTTAAGCAGGTTTTATTGATACGGTACTGAACCATTTATGGCCATTCCTGTTTTGCTAAGAATGGTAAAATTTCAAGCCATTTTACTGTAATCATACCAACAAACGCATGAAGCAACGAAACAGGTACTACTCAAAAATACTCCTATTTGGAGAGTACTCTATACTAATTGGCTCAAAAGCGCTTAGCATTCCATACACCCACTTTCAAGGAGAACTCAGCTTTATTAACGATAATAAGTACACCGATATTGATTTTGCCAGAATAAGTAATAATCAGCTTGCGGAGCTTTACGCATACATGCAAAGGAACGATGCACTGGGGAACTACTTGGATATACCTGCGTTTGCCGACGACATACAAAAAGGGCTGTACTTTGAATCAACTATTCCACAGAGCTACGGATTAGGCAGTTCAGGGGCACTCTGTGCTGCGCTATATAGCCAGTACGCATTGGACAAATCATTAAAAAAAGGAAAAATAGAGCCGGAGCAAATACCTTTGCTTCGTTCCATTTTTAAGGATATAGAAAGTTTTTTTCATGGCAAGAGTTCGGGTATCGATCCCTTAAGCTGTTACCTAAAGTCTCCACTTTTAATTGAGTCTATAGATAGGATACAGCCCATTAGCATACCCAGAGCGCACAACGAAAGTTCAAGTGGAATATTCCTTGTAGATTCGGGTAAGCCTGGCAAAACAGAGCCGCTGGTTACCCTATTCCTAGAGAAATTCCAACCCAATGGTGTACTTACCTCCGATGCAAAAAAGCTAATAAGCCTAACCAACAGCTGCATTGATAGCATTACAACAGAAATAACGCCCGCTTTTTGGTCCCGATTAGCCGATTTATCCATATTTCAGCGCCAGGTTCTAGAATCGCTTATTCCCGACACCCAGCGTCAGCTTTGGGATTACGGGAATTTCACCAATTTGTTTAACCTTAAGCTATGCGGCTCTGGTGGTGGTGGCTTTCTAATAGGTTTTGCCCGTAACTATGCCCAAGCCCAAATCTACCTACAAAGTCAAGGAGTACAGAATATACCGGTTTACCTGTCGGAAGGAGAAAAAGACAGATTTTAGACGTTAGATTTTAGACAAAGGGGCACTAGAACCCAAACACCACTACCTAGTATAGCACTTAGGAGCGGTATTTTGTGTAGGATTCAAAAAGACCTAATTAATCACTAAATACTATACACCAAACACTTAATACAAAACACAGATAACACAACAATCCCGTATTAACGGCACTATCCAATACTTTAGAATATCCGAGATAATAGCTACCACTATCACCACAACCAAATTATCTCCACCCGTTATTAATCCTTTTCCCTTCTTTTTTGTTAACTTGGGAAACAAGTAATAAAAACCTATCAAAACCGCGCAATCATGAAATCAGACATTGAAATTGCCCAAGAGGTTAAGATGAAACCGATTACGGAAATAGCCGATAAGCTTGGCGTTCCGCAAGATGAGCTAATCCCTTACGGAAAATACAAAGCAAAGCTACCGCTTAAGCTTATAGATAAGGCTAAGTACCAAAAGAGTAAGCTTATACTGGTTTCGGCAATATCGCCAACACCCGCAGGTGAGGGTAAAACTACCGTATCCATTGGTCTTTC
>DHVO01000152.1:0-334 GCA_002412705.1 Bacteroidales bacterium UBA5206
AAGTGAGAAGTGAGAAGTGAGAAGCAAAACACTATACACCAAACACTAAACACCAATCACCAATCACCAAACAAAAAGAGCGCAACTAGTGCGCTCTTTGGGTGGTTATGCTTACATGTGTTAGCTACACGTTAAAGCGGAAGTGCATTATATCGCCATCCTGCACAACATACTCCTTTCCCTCAACAGAAAGTTTACCTGCTTCGCGGCAAGCGGAATCGGAGCCGTACTTAATAAAATCCTCTAATTTGATAACCTCTGCACGAATAAACCCTTTCTCAAAATCGGAGTGGATTACGCCAGCCGCCTGTGGTGCTTTGGTTCCCTTAAGGTA
>DHVO01000152.1:374-5732 GCA_002412705.1 Bacteroidales bacterium UBA5206
CCAACCTCTTCAAGGAACATTTGGCGCTCCTCGTAGGTTTCCAACTCGGCAATTTCCGATTCAGTTTTAGCTGCCACTACAAGTATCTCGGCGTTCTCGTCCTTAACCGCTTCGCGAACAGCATCAACGTACTTATTACCAGCAGCTGCCGACGACTCGTCAACGTTACAAACGTACATTATGGGCTTATCGGTTAGCAGAAAAAGCTCCTTAGCAATTTTCTGGTCCTCCTTATTCTCCAGCACAACGGTACGAGCCGACTTTCCAGCCTCAAGCACAGCTTTGTACTGCATAAGAATCTCGTAAAGGCGTTTAGCCATTTTATCGCCACCAGTTTGCGCCTGCTTTTGCACGCGTGCAATGCGCTGCTCAACGGTCTCTAGATCCTTAAGCTGCAGCTCGGTATCAATAATCTCCTTATCGCGAACAGGATTCACAGAGCCATCAACATGGGTTACATTCTCATCGTCGAAACACCTAAGAACGTGAATAATAGCATCGGTCTCCCTAATATTTGCAAGGAATTTATTACCAAGTCCCTCGCCCTTACTGGCACCCTTAACCAATCCTGCTATATCAACAATCTCAATGGTTGTAGGAATAATACGCTGAGGTTTAGATATCTCAGCCAGTTTAATTAGCCTTTCGTCGGGCACATTAATTACGCCCACGTTTGGCTCAATTGTGCAAAAGGGGAAGTTAGCCGCCTGTGCCCTTGCATTGCTCAAACAGTTAAAAAGGGTCGATTTCCCAACATTTGGCAACCCTACAATTCCGCATTGTAAACCCATTAGTAGTTATTTATTTTTATTTCGGGTGCAAATTTATGCTTTTTTATTAAGAATTAAGCGGGTGGAGGGATTGGGGATTAGGAATTGGTGTTTAGTATTTGGTGGGGTCGCTAGCGAGAGCCTAAATTGTGACGGGTGACTGGGGATTAGTTTATTGTGGTTGGTTTTTAGTGGTTAATATTTGGGGATTTGGTGGCCTACACCATGCATTTTCTTCATCCCCTTTTTAGATGCCACCCCTACGGGGCTCCCTGCATACCGTAGAACCTATACCTACAAAGATATCGCCCCCATGGGGCTTACTGGAGCTTAGCATCCCTACATTTAGCACCAGAGGTGCGGCATTCCTTCAAAAAATCAAAAGAAAATTGAAAATATACCAAAAAGATATCGCCCCTACAGGCTTGCTGGGGCTTACCATCCCTATATTTAGCACCAGAGGTGCAGCATTCCTTCAAAAAATCAAGAGAAAGTTGAAACTATACCAAAAAGAGATCGCCCCACGGACTTGCTGGGGCTTATCATCCCTACATTTAGCACCAGAGGTGCGGCATCTTTGTAGAAAACCAAAGAAAATTGATTTTGAGCGCCGTAGGTGCGACATAGAAAATGGGGTGTAGAGTTTGGTGGCAGGGCATTAACTTGGCAAAAAACTAATTTGTGACTGGTGCTTTACATCTAACGTCTAAAATCTAACATCTATCTCCCTCCTTTAACTTTTAACATTTCACTTTTAACATCTCACAAATCCCCTTTTTCTTACCTTAGCAGAACTAAAATCGCCCTAATGAAAACAATATTTACACTAATCCTTAGCATTGCTCTTTGCGGTTCCATTGCTGCTCAAGGCGAGCTTTATCACTTTAAGTTTGCCGAAAAATCGAAACAGAAAATTAATGGTGTTCTAACCCAAACCATTTCCATTGATAAGGTTGTGGACGATACCATATACGCATATGCCAACACATCGGAATTTGAGAAATTCAAAGCCCTAGGCTATAGTTACCAAATTATTCCACGGGTCATCCCCACCAAAGCTCTAACCATGGCAACCACCGTTGAGCAAATGGCCAACTGGGACAGGTACCCAACCTACGAGGTTTACCGTGCCCTATTGAAAAAGTTTGAAACCGACTACCCCAACCTGTGCAAGCTCGACACCATTGGCACATCCGTAAATGGACGAAAGCTGTACGTGGTAAAAATATCGGGGAACGTAACCAGCGATGAGGCCGAGCCCGAAGTGTTCTACACCAGCACCATGCATGGCGACGAAACCACTGGGTACATACTAATGCTTAGGCTTATAAACCACCTGCTAACCGAGTATGGCTCCAACCAGCGCATTACCGACATGGTAAACAACATGGCCATTTTCATTAACCCCAACGCCAACCCCGACGGCACCTACAAAAGCGGCAACAGCACTGTTTCTGGTGCCATTAGGTACAACGCCAACTACGTGGACCTTAACCGCAATTTCCCCGATCCACGACGCGGCGATCACCCCGACGGGAATAGCTGGCAGCCAGAAAACGTGGCCATGATGAGCTACGCTACTAGCCGCAGGTTTGTGCTATCGGCCAACTTCCATAGTGGCATTGAGCTGGCCAACTACCCATGGGATACATGGACATCAATATCCAAAACCCACGCCGATAACAATTGGTACATCAACGTTTCAAGGCAGTACGCCACCCTTGCCCAAACCAACAGCCCAAGCGGATACTTTACTGGAGAAAATAACGGCATCACCAATGGCGGCGACTGGTACGTTGTAGCGGGCGGCCGACAGGATTACATGAACTGGTGGCACCATTGCCGCGAGGTAACCCTTGAGATTTCCGACACCAAGCTTCTGCCCACCGAACAGCTACCCGCCCTCTGGAACTACAACCGCGAAGCGCTGCTAACCTACCTTGAGCGCGCGCTTCTTGGATTTAACGGAACCATTAAAAACAGCAACGGAGAGCCCATTAGGGCTAAGGTTTTTATTGAAAATCACGATAGGGATAGCTCCCACGTGTACTCCAACGCCCAGCATGGCACGTTTTATCGCCCCATTGAACCAGGCACATGGAGGGTTACCTTTACTGCACCAGGATACTCACCACAAACCCACACCGTTGTGGTTGATAGCTGGACATCATCAACCCAAGTAAACCTTAACGTTGTTATGTACCCCACGGGCGTTACCACTAACAGTATGCCCAACATCAACTTATGGCCAAACCCCTTTACCAACAAGGTGTACATTAACATTCCTAACCAGTTCACCAATGTTAGAGTAAGCATTTACTCGCTAAGCGGACAGCTTATAAAAGCAATACAGGGCAATGGTTCGGGCACAATTGTTTGGGATGGCAAAACCGATAACGGCCAAACAGCCACCCCTGGTATTTATATAGTTAAAGCCACCACCAACGGAGGTAGCGCAACCGCCAAAGTTATATTTAGCCCCCAGTAGCAGCACACGCCAATTAAAGAAAAAGCAAGCCGCCCCTTTTGCATCAGCATAAAAGGGCGGCTTTACAATAGGCAAGAACAAAGCCCAACCCTTGGCTAGCAAACCAGCACCAAGCCCTAGCCAATCTCATTTTTTTAGATACTTTTGTGACGATATGCCACGTACCATTTAGTAACCCCGTAATAACCCCGTTGTATGTTTTACTCAGCATTTCGTTTTGCAACGCTCTCACTTCTAATAGCATGCACTTTTACTAGCGCAAACGCGCAGCACAACCTATCCATCCCTCCCGAAAAGCCAAAGCTTATTGTGCAGATTGTGGTATCGCAAATGCGTTTCGACTACCTACAGCGCTACGAGAGCAAGTTTACCTACGATGGGTTTAGGATGATTGCCAGCGAGGGCGCTTTTTGCAAGAATGCAAGGTACAACTACCTGCTTACCCAGGCCTACCCTGGACTAGCAACTATATCAACAGGAAGCAATCCATCTACTCATGGCATTGTATCCGACAAGTGGATATCCAAGCTCACCAACGAGGAGATTAAGGCCGTTGCCGACGATAAGGTTGAAACCGTAGGCGGCAGCTTCTTCTCCGGCAAATACTCACCAAAAAACCTCATAACCAGCACCCTTGGCGACGAAATACGCATAAGCAATCCCCGCTCAAAGGTAGTTGGCATCGCCATGGATCCAGGCTCGGCCATACTGTCAACAGGTCACAACGCCAACAGCGTGTACTGGTTCGATACCGAGCGCGGCTTTTGGGTAAGCAGCAGCCACTTTCTAAAGGCGGCTCCCGCTTGGGTAGATACCTTTAACACCAAGGGCTTTGCCCAAGTGTATGCCGAAAGGGAGTGGAACGCCCTTAATCCCATATCGCAGTACGAGGAGGCCGATACCGCCACCGTTAAGAACGAGGAGAGCAAAAAACGCATTGCCCAAAAGCTTAGACAGATGATATCGGGCATAATACAAGGAAAAAAGAGTAAAACCGATTTTGTATCGCTAACCCAAAACCCCTTTGGAAACCTGCTAACCAAGGATTTTGCCATTGCAGCAATTCTTGGCGAGGAGCTGGGAAAGGACGATAACACCGACCTGCTTACGGTTACCTTCTCGCCCACCCGCAACATAAGCCAAAAGTACGGCCCGCACTCCATTGAGATTGAGGACACCTACCTTAAACTCGATAAGGAGATAGCGCACTTCCTACAGTTTATTAACGCCACCGTTGGTAAGGAGAACGTGCTTGTGGTGCTCACCTCCGACCAGGGAGTAGCCTCAACACCCGACCACATGGAGAAATCGAAAATACCAGGTGGCTACTTCGATCCCAACAAGGCCATGATGCTACTTAGCAGCTACCTTAACATAACCTACGGAACAGGGAAATGGGTTGTGGCATTCCACGAGAAACAAATTTACCTAAACCACAGGCTTATTGAGGACTCCAACCTGCAACTAGCCGAGGTACAGCAGCGCATAGCAAACTTCATGATACAGTTTACGGGCGTAGCCAACGTATCAACCGGACAGGTGCTGCAAACCTCCAACTTCACCAGCGGAATACTACAGAAGTTCCAGAACAGCTACAACCCCCGCCGCTCGGGCGATATTATAATAAACCTTGAGCCCGGCTGGGTTGAAAAAAACGGCACGGTAACCTCGGCCAACTCGCCCTACAGCTACGATGCCCACATACCGCTTATTTGGTACGGCTGGAAAATTAAGCGCAAAGCGATACTAAACCCAGTATCCATGACCGATATTGCCCCAACCATATCCACGCTAATAGGCATAACCTGGCCCAACGGCGCAACGGGAACCCCCATTAGAGAGATAATTGAGTAACCCACCCCATACAAAAAAAGCCGCTAGTTGTTACTAGCGGCTTTTTTTGTGGGCATTCCAGTGTGGTGCGATTGGAAGATTTAACCAGCTCGTTAGTAGTGGTAGATGTGGCGTTATTTCAATTCCAGTGTGGTGCGATTGGAAGAGTGGGGTATTTTGCGGCGCAGTTTGGTGGTATTGTTTCAATTCCAGTGTGGTGCGATTGGAAGCTTGGCAACAGTTTATGTTTCCTGTAATGATAAGTAG
>DHVO01000086.1 GCA_002412705.1 Bacteroidales bacterium UBA5206
CCTGTTCTGCTAAATAACAGATAGGCCAATAGGTTTATTAACGAGTTACTTCGTTGGCTGTTATCAAAAATTGCAGTAGGTTTGCACATACGTATAAAAGCACATTAAGTGCAATTCTATTTTATTAACCTAATTTCCTTAACATAATGAAAACCACCCCATTTACAAAGTATCACATAGAGCTTGGTGCTAAAATGGTACCATTTGCTGGCTATAATATGCCAGTGGAATATTTTGGAATTAACGATGAACACGTTACCGTTCGTGAGAAAGTTGGTGTTTTTGACGTTTCTCATATGGGTGAGGTTTGGGTTAAGGGTCCAAAAGCTCTAGACTTTGTTCAATACGTTACTAGCAACGATGCTGCAGCGCTATCCGATGGAAAGGTGCAGTATTCTTGCTTCCCTAATGGTAAGGGCGGAATTGTTGACGACCTTTTGGTTTACAGAATTAATGCGGAGACATATCTTCTTGTTATCAATGCTGCTAATATTGATAAGGATTGGAACTGGCTTTGCGAGAATGCTCCAAAGTTTGGATTAACCCCAGGAAAAGAGCTTTATAACGCATCCGACGAGATTGCTCAGCTTGCAGTTCAAGGGCCACTTGCCCTTAAGGCTATGCAAAAGCTAACCAGCACACCAATTGAGGATATGGAGTACTATACCTTCAAAAAGGTTGATTTTGCTGGAGTTAAGGATGTAATTCTTTCAACTACTGGTTATACTGGTGCCGGTGGATGCGAGATTTACTGCGCAAATGAGGATGCCGATAAGATTTGGAAGGCAGTGTTTGAGGCTGGTGCCGAATTTGGCATTAGGCCAATTGGATTGGGTGCTCGTGATACCCTACGCCTTGAAATGGGCTTCTGCCTATACGGTAACGATATTAACGATACCACCTCACCAATTGAAGCAGGATTAGGTTGGATTACCAAGTTTGTAGATCATAAGAACTTTATCGACAAAGATCTTCTTCTAAAGCATAAGGCAGAAGGTACTGGTCGCAAGTTGGTTGGCTTTGAGATGATCGATCGTGGTATTCCACGCCAGCACTACGAAATTGCTGATGCTGCTGGAAACGTAATGGGCGAGGTTACCTCTGGTACCATGTCGCCAATGATGAAAGTAGGTATTGGTATGGGCTACGTAAAAACCGAGTTTAGCAAGGTTGGTACCGAGATTTTTATTGTGGTACGCGGTAAGTTGCTAAAAGCAAAAGTTGTTAAGCTGCCCATTTACAAAAAGTAGATTACTGTTTTAGGGTTTAACCCTAGTATATATTAAAGCCCTACCAACCCAAATTAAAGTTGTGTAGGGCTTTAGTTTAAGTACCTTTTAATTCAATACGTTCAGCTTATATTGGTAATGGATAAAAGAAAAGTAGAGGTTTGTTTTTCAACTGCGCTATTTCCCTTTCATAAATCACCCAATGCGCATGTGGTTGTTGTAGATATACTTAGGGCTACATCTGCCATTTGCACAGCGTTTGCCAACGGAGCAAAGGGCATTATTCCAGTTGCAACGGTTGATGAGGCCCGTGAGTATAAGGAGCAAGGGTACATGGTTGCATCGGAGCGCGATGGCATTAAGATCGACTTTGCAGATTTTGGTAACTCTCCCTTTAACTTTACACAAGATCGTGTACAGGGCAAAGAGGTGGTGTATAGCACCACCAACGGAACACAGGCCATAACCATGGCTTCATCGGGGTTAAGCGTTAGCATAGGTTCCTTTTTAAACCTATCGGCAGTGGCTACATGGTTAAATCAGCAGAACGAGGGAGATGTGCTTATCCTTTGTGCCGGTTGGAAAGGAAAGTTTTGCTTGGAGGATACCCTTTTTGCAGGGGCTTTAACCGAGATGCTTATTGATGAGCATGGCTTTACTACCGTTTGCGACTCCGCTAAGGCATCCATCGATCTATGGGGAGTTGCTAAGCCCAACCTTTATGGCTACGTGCAAAAGGTTGCCCAACGGTATAGGCTAGGTAAGCTTGGGCTTGATGATGTTATTGAGTACTGCCACACACCAAACGTAACCTCAATTGTACCTGTGCTACAAAGGGGTATATTGAGACCCGTATCTGTTGGCTAAGTATAAAGATTAGTAACGATTTATCGCTACTTATATTTTTAAATAAGTCTGTTGTAAATCAGTTTTAATCATTAGGAAAAGTCAAAATAAACTTGGAATTTTGAGCATTCAATTCTCTTTGTATAACATTTTAAAACATTTATACCATGAAACATAATTTTAATGCAGGTCCCTGCGTTCTTCCTAAACCAGCTGTTGAGGCTACCATTGAAGCAATTCGTAACTTTGATAACACTGGTATTGGTATTTTAGAAATCTCTCACCGTACTCCAGGTTGGGAGCGTATCATGGCTGAAACTGAGCAGCTATGGAGAGACCTTCTAAACATTCCCGATAACTACGCCGTTATGTTCCTTGGTGGTGGTGCTTCTACCCAATTCTATACAGTTGCTGCAAACTTCCTAAACAAGAAAGCAGCTTACCTAGAGACTGGTGTTTGGGCAAAAAAAGCTGCTAAAGAGGCTAAGTTTTATGGAGAAGTAGAGGTTGTTGCTTCTTCTGCCGATAAGAACTACTCGTATATTCCTAAAGGATATACCGTTCCTGCAGATGCTGATTACTTCCATATCACTACAAACAACACCATTTACGGTACCGAGATTAAAACCGATATGGACTGCCCTGTTAACTTAATTGCAGATATGAGCTCCGATATTATGAGCCGTCCTGTAGATGTTACCAAGTATGCCCTTATTTATGGTGGTGCTCAAAAGAATGTTGGCCCTGCTGGTGTAACCTTTGTTATTGTTCGTAAGGATCTTCTTGCACAAATCCAGCGTAAGCTACCAACAATGGTTAACTACAACACCCATATTGGTGCTGAGGCTAAGGATAACTCAATGTTCAATACTCCTCCAGTACTTCCTATTTTTGTAATGCACGAGACCTTGAAATGGGTTAAGTCTTTAGGTGGTGTTGCAGCAATGCATAAGATCAACGTTGATAAAGCCGATATGCTTTACAACGAGATTGATCGTAACAAGATGTTTGTTGGTACCGCAGCGAAGGAAGACCGCTCATTAATGAATGTTTGCTTTGTAATGGCAGAGCAGTACAAAGAGAAAGAAGCAGAATTTATGGATTTTGCTAAAAAAGCAGGCATGGTTGGTATTAAGGGCCACCGTTCTGTTGGCGGATTCCGCGCTTCTATCTACAATGCATGTCCAGTAGAGAGCGTACAAGCTCTTGTTGCATGCATGCAAGAGTTTGAAAAGCTTAACGCTTAGTATAAATTATTTTTTAGGGGGTTGGGTGGGTAATGGCTATCCAACCCTTTTTTTTAAACCTTGGTTAGAAGTGTGTTCCAAACAACACTGGAGGGCATTATTTGTACCACAGAAGCCAGAACTAACGGTAATGGCTTACTTACTTCTAGCTCAACTTAACTAAAACAATAAATTATGGCTAAAGTACTTGTAGCAACAGAAAAGCCTTTTGCAAAGGTTGCTGTTGATGGTATTCGTAAGATTGTTGAAGGTGCTGGTTTTGAACTAGCCCTACTTGAGAAATATACCGATAAGGCTGATTTGCTTAAAGCTGTAGCCGATATTGATGCGCTTATTGTTCGTAGCGACAAGGTTACTGCCGAAGTGGTTGACGCTGCAAAGAACCTAAAAATTGTGGTTCGTGCTGGTGCTGGTTACGATAACCTTGACCTTGCTGCTTGCTCTGCAAAGGGTATTGTAGCCATGAACACCCCAGGCCAAAACTCAAATGCTGTTGCAGAGCTGGCCATTGGAATGATGATTTTTATGGCTCGTAACCAGTTTACTTCTGGTACTGGTGCCGAGATTAAGGGCAAAAAGTTGGGTATCCACGCTTATGGTAACGTGGGTAAGCTTGTTGCTTCGCACGCNNCCATTCGTTAAGAAAGAGGATATGGAGAAGGAAGGCGTTATTGTTGTTGATTCTGTTGAGGCGCTTTACTCTACCTGCGACTATGTATCGCTTCACATTCCTGCTAACGATAAAACCAAGAAGTCTATCAACTTCGACCTAATTAGCAAAATGCCTAAGGGCGCTACCCTTGTAAATACCGCTCGTAAAGAGGTTATTGATGAGGAAGGTCTAATTAAGGCGTTTGAGGCTCGTCCCGACCTTAAGTATGCAACTGATATCATGGCCGATGCGCATGCAACCATGGTTGAAAAGTTTGGTACTCGCGTATTTGGTACACCAAAGAAAATGGG
>DHVO01000008.1 GCA_002412705.1 Bacteroidales bacterium UBA5206
GAGGGTCGCTGGTTCGAATCCAGCAATTCCCACAAAAGAGGGTATTCCAAAAAGGATACCCTCTTTTTATTTATACACATACTTAAACTAACTCTGAGAAACATCACAATAACCCCGTCCTTCAGGGTAACGCATCCCATGCGAATAATCAACAAGGCCTTAGTACAGCAATACAGCATAATAACCCCGTCCTTCAGGACGGGGAATATAACCAAGGGATAGAAGGGCTTTAGCCCTGACAGGTAACTTCACTCAGTTGCAGCACCTACTCACTTCAGGGCTAAAGCCCTTTTAATTAGTGGCATCCCTACCCCACCCTAAAGGGTGGGGTTAACAGACTTCCTCAATTTGCACAACAGAGCATTTCAATCCCAAATACAACAGAACCTTAGTGTTAGCATAAAGCACAATAACCCCGTCCTTTAGGACGGGCTACACAACCACAAAACCACGCAGCCCTTAACACATACTAGTCAAGCCTCACCCATTAATTCCAACTAAACAAACCTATTTTGTTACATGGATTTATTAACTTTAAAAATTGGCAATATAAATTAACTCTCAATTATCACATTATCAAATTATAATAGCCCCTCATTTCAAGAAGGCTACAAAACAAACACATAATAAAAAGGACTTTAACCCTGACAATCATCATTACTATGTCGTACGTAAAAGTTATGATACATGCTGTTTGGGGAACAAAAAGACACCAAGCATTAATTACAAAGGACATCCGTCCAACATTACTTGCGCATATCATTCAAAATGCTAAACAGAAAGAAATTTTTATTGACACAATTAACTCTCAACCAGAACATGTTCACTGTTTGTTTGGACTAAATGCAGACATGTCTCTATCAAAAGCGTTGAACCTAATCAAAGGTGAATCAGCATTTTGGATGAACAAACAAAAACTTAGTAACTACAAATTTGAATGGGCCGATGATTATTTTGCAGCCTCTGTAAGCGAATCTCAATTGGACAAGGTCCGAGGGTATATCTTGAATCAAGATGCTCATCACCGAAAAATTGGCTTTACTGAGGAATACAATAAATTCCTTACTAGCTATGGCTACAACAGTCAGGGCTAAAGCCCTTTTACAGAGAGGCATCACTACCCCACCCTAAAGGGCGGGGTTAACAGACTTCCTCAATTAGCACAACAGAGCATTTCAATCCCAAACACAACAGAACCTTAGCGTTAGCATAAAGCACAATAACCCCGTCCTTCAGGGTAACGCATCCCATGCGAATAATCAACAAGGCCTTAGCACAGCTATACAACATAATAACCCCGTCCTTCAGGACGGGGAATATAACCAAGGGATAGAAGGGCTTTAGCCCTGACAGGTAACTTCACTCAGTTGCAGCACCTACTCATTTAAGGGCTAAAGCCCTTTTACAGAGAGGCATCCCTACCCCACCCTAAAGGGCGGGGTTAACAGACTTCCTCAATTAGCGCAACAGAGCATTTCAATCCCAAACACAACAGAACCTTAGTGTTAGCATAAAGCACAATAACCCCGTCCTTTAGGACGGGGAATACAACCTCAAGACCAGAAGGGCTTTAGCCCTGACATTCTATTCTTAAATTTCTCCTCCACATCATCTCAACAACAACAAAGAAGCTGCACTTACCAGCAACCAAAGTAAAATTCCCATAACAAAGGCACCAAGACCAACTTTCCTAATATCGGCAACCGATATGCTGTTACCAATGAGCAGCAACGCCAAAACCATTCCTCGTTTGCCAAGCCAACTAAGGTGCATAAACGACTCATCCCACGAAGGAAGCAAGTAGGCAATTACTATTGCAATAACAAACAGCGCAATAAACCAAGGAATCTTAATCTTTACCGACCTATCCTTTTGGTACACCAATGCCAGCATAACAGACATGGGAATTATCCACAAAGCACGTGTTAACTTTACTGTAGTAGCAACTTGCAGCGCCTGCTCTCCAAAAGCGGAACCAGCTCCAACTACCGAACTTGTATCGTGAATGGCTATAGCAGCCCAAAACCCAAAGGTTTCCTGCGATAAGCCCAACGCACGCCCAATAACAGGAAACAAGAACAGCGCTAAAGCATTAAGCACGAAAACAACAACCAGGGCAAATGATATCTGCCCCTCCTTTGCCCTAATAACAGGAGAAACCGCAGCTATAGCACTACCCCCGCAAATAGCAGTTCCACAAGAAATAAGCATAGCCGTTTTACCATCAACCTTAAGCATATACCCCAGCGCTACACCCACCACAACTGTTGTAACTACCGAAATAGCGGTAACACCAAAACCCGTTTGCGAGGTTTGAAGCACAACGCCCAAATTCATCCCAAACCCCATGAGCACAACCGATGCCTGCAACAGTAGAGTAGTAACTTTGCTAGAGTTAAAAAAATATGGCTTTACACCTAAAAAGGAAAGCGCTATACCAACAAATAGAGCAATGGGGGCACTAAAAAAGGGAAAGAGACATAGCCCAAATAGGAAAATCCACACATTACGCTCCGTAACCTCAGATAAATTCATTTTTTTACCTATTTATTTCGGGCAAAAGTAGAGGCAACCAATAACCAAAGCAAATCAATAATTACTATAAGCAATAACTTTTAGCTATATCAAAAAAAATAACACAGCAACCAAAATGAATGGATACCGTTGCAATGCAATTGCACAAAGAACCTCCACCCGCACAGCACTTAATCGCTATGGCGCAAAAAAGAAACAGTATAAATACTAAAGAAGGGAACTTACGGCAAAATCGACAAAGGTTTGAGCCAACTTTTGAGATTCGCCAAAACGCAAGGCGTATCGGAACTGGCGGTAAAAGGAGATCCCCTTTAGAGGTACTATCCTAAGGGTATTTAGCCGAAGCTCTTTTGCAATTGCCCTTTCAGAAACCAGAGCAACAGCATCAAAGCACTCAACAAACCCCTTAATAGCCTCCGTTGAGCCAAGGTGAAGCAGCACATTGAGCTGTGACATGCTTACACCTGCTAGCTCAAGTTCCCGCTGAATTACTTGTAAAGTACCAGAGCCATGTTCCCTTAGCACCAACGGCAAGCTAAGCAAATCAGAAACACTTAGCTCCTTAACCCTTGCCAAGGTTCCTGTAGTTCCCACAACAGCCACAATGCTATCGTTCGCAATGGAGCCATACCTAAGCCCTTGGCTAGACGAGGCGTTCTCTACCAATGCCACATCAACCATACCATCAAGCAGCAAACGTTCCATTTCGTGGGAGTTGCCGTTGTAAAGAGTGAGACCAACAGAGGGGTACTTTTGGTTAAACCTAGCCAGTACAGAAGGGATAACATATTGCGATATGGTTGAACTGGAGCCAACTCTAAGCTCACCCTTAAACTGATTGGTAATTGAACCAACACTAAACTCCAGCTCGCTGTACTGATGCTGAATTTGCTTAAGCTTTTGGTAAACTATGGTTCCAGCATGAGTTAGTACAACCCTATTCCCTTTACGCTCAAATAACGATAAGCCATAAAAAGATTCCAGTTCCTGAATATGCTTGGAAACGGCTGGCTGGCTAATGTACAGATACTCTGCAGCCTTTGAAAAGCTAAGATTTTCGGCTACAGCTATAAAAACCTTATCGCGAAAGTTCATAAAGGCAAGTATTGAAAGTAATTGCGCAAATGTAACCTATACCTACTCCATACTGAAAGAATAGACAACTAAAGTTCTACTAATCCCTTTTTAACAGCCCACATGGCAAGAGCAACGGCATTTTTTGCATCGGTTTTTTGAAACAGGCGAGATCGATGCCCCTCCACGGTGCGCTCACTTAGAAAAAGCGAATCGGCAATTTCGCTATTGGACATACCCTTACAAACCAGCTTAAGCACCTCCACTTCACGAGTTGAGAGTTTAATGTCGGCGCAATTAACCATGGCGTGCAAATCGGTAGCAGCCAAGCCTTCTATGCTTGTTACAGGAGTGACGTTAGCCACCAAACGGGGCGAGCCCATATAGAACATGGACACGCCGCGCACATCAACCTCTACTAGGCTCTTATCGCGCCTAACCAATTTAAAGCGTGTGCTTAAGCAAGCCCCACTAGATCCAAAACACTGGGTTACCGATTCAGTAAAGGAGACGATATCATCTTTGTGCGTTATATTAACGATGCTTGTGCCGCTTAACTCCCGCTTAGTGTACCCAAGAATATCGAGCAAATAGTCATTAACAAACTCTATGCTGAGCCCATTAAGAATAAGGGCACCTGTGTTTGAGTTCTGGAAAAGAGTACGAAACTTCTCATCGCTTTCGGAAACAATGCGCTCCCGCTTGTTTATCCTAACGTGTATGGTTTTAACCAAATCGGCCATTTGAAATGGCTTTACTATATAATCATCGGCACCTAGGTTAATGCCATACAGAATATCCTCCTTGGTAGAACGGGCCGTAAGGAAAATAAAGGGAATTGTAGAGGTGGTACCAATTTGCCTAAGCATATTAAAAACCTCGTATCCGTCAATACCAGGCAATGTTATATCGCACACAATAGCATCGGGGTTGTTGAGAATTGCCAATTGAATACCCTCAGGGCCTGTATTTGCCCGTAAAGTGCTAAAATTCTCGGCTTGCAGGAACTCTGCTATCGTTTCCTGCAAATCGGCATCATCTTCAATAATTAGAACTTTTCTCATTACTAATTTCAATTTGGCTACTACAATCTCGTAAAAAAACAGAAAAGTTACAAGGGAATAATAACCTCAACCCTTGTACCTTGCCCTAATTCACTAGATATGGCGATGGTTCCACCATGCAAGTCGACACACCGTTTAACCAGACTTAACCCAATACCTGTACCCCCAAAGCCCTTGGAGTTGGATGCCCTAAAGTATGGCTCAAATAGATACTTAAGATCGGCTTCGGGAATGCCAATTCCTTTATCTACAACAATAATTTCAAGGTTCTTACTGTTTGTTAAACGGATGTTGATGTTAATTGTACCCTTATCGGGGCTATACTTAATGGCATTACCCAACAGGTTATCGGCAATATGAAACAGGAGCTTAGTGTCGGCCAGCACCTCAACGCTAGGAGAATCGGGTGCTTTTAGCAACACATTGCTTCGTATCATGTAGCTTATCTGATCCTGAATCCCCCTAACTAAATCGGGGTAAAGCATTGGCACAGGATGAAACTCAAGCCGTCCGCTCTGATCACGGCTAATTAGCGAAACCTCACTAACTAGGGCTGTCAATCGCTTAACCGCTTTACTTATTCGGGCAATACCTAATCCCATTCCATCCAACTTGCCATCCCTAGCATACTTTTCCATTAGCTGTAGGTTGAGCGAGATATTGGTAAGCGGTGTTCTGAACTCATGCGAAACAGTTGATATAAACTGATTCTTGTGCGCATTTAGCTCCTGCTCCTTTTTAAGTGCACCAGAAATCTCCTCGTTTATTCGAATTGAATCGGAAACATCGTGGGCATTAAGCACAATACCTTCGTATTCTGGATCGCCAATTAGCATTTGCCCCGTGTACTCATACGTTCTAACAGTACCATTTACCAAAACCATTCTAAAGTTTTCCTGATGCACCTTGTTAGGCTTATCAATCATCTGATCCAGAAAAAGCCGAAACCGTTCCCGATCCTCTGATGGGATTAAAGAGAACACGTTCACCTCACGCACCATGGTATCGGCCTTAACTAAACTCTTAATAACCAACGGACTCATATACATTATATTTCCATTGGGCTTAAGGTGCATAATCATGTCGGACGAGTTTTCCACCAGGGCTCTAAAGCGCTGCTCGCGCCTAAAAAGCAAACTTTCCATTCGCTTCCTGTCAGTGATATCAACTACAACCCCTTCAACATAACCTCTATTCTTAAAGTAACGCGAGTAGTTAAGCACCCAAACCTCTTCACCCCTCAGGTTTTTAAAATTGAACTCATATACAGCATTTCCCGTTTTCATAACCTCATTCACAAACGCAGCATATCTAGCTGAAGAGAAATGGTCCACGAGATTGACTATACTAAGAACCTGATCTACGCTATCGTACCCAAGCAAATTAGCAAAGTAGGGGTTACAGTACACAACCAACCCTCCCTCATTCTCCAACGAACGATAAAATCCAGCAAGGGCATTGTTGTACATAAGCCTTAGCTGCTGCTCTCTATCGCGAAGCTCCTGTTCGGCAATTTCGCGCCGCCGCATTTGATCGAGCAACGAGTTGTTAATCCTTAGCAAGTCGGCTGTTTGCATGTGAACCTCACGAGCCAGTTCTCGCCTAGCCTTTTGTAATATATCCAGAGCTCGCTTACGCTCTGTTATGTCAACAGTTGTACAAAGTACAGCAGGAGAATCGCCAAGGTTAACCTTTTTAAAGTGAAGTTCTACCACCCTGTCGTCTCCCTTATTTCTATGCTGAGTAACTTCAATTACTCCTGCTTGGTTTTGGGAAGCGATATAGAACTGCCTACGCAGCTCATCTTCGGGCAAATCGGAAATGCCGAAAAGGTCTAGTTCTCCAGGAGATTTAACTGAGTAGAACTCCAACGCCGCATCGTTTGCCCGCACTACCTTTAGTTCAAAAGGCTCAACCACAAGCATTGGAAGAGTGTTCTTAAGGAATATTTGCGAGAAGATGTCAAGGTTGAGCATCAGCTTACGTTCATCATCAATCCGCTCCGATACGTCCTCTACAACAACTATCATCTCAGGCATTTCAGCAGAAACCTGCTCCACCACCACGCAGCTTATTGTAAGCCACAAACGCATGTTCCGTTTGGGGAGTAGCGCACTCACCAGGTAATTCATTACAGGCTTACGAAGAACCCGAGCTAAAACCAGTGGCATTTTATCTGGAGGCAAAGGATTCCCTTCTGCATCTAAAAGATCCTTGAGATAATCATTTGGACAGGCACCAATTTCTAACCCCTTGGTCCCCCCCAACAGTCGTCGTGCAGCAGGATTAAACCTAGTAATATCACCCTTAACATCTACAAAAACAACCCCTTGCGACATGGACTGAAACAAAAAATCGAGTAACCGCTGGTTATCAATCAACTTCTGCTCCGAAATTTTAAATGCCGACACATCGTCAAAAACCACAACTATTTCGCCAGAAATTAGCTGGTAAACAAAGCTCTGACGCCACCCTTCCCTTACGCTATCCTTATAGTACTTGGGCTCAATGGCAACTGGTTTTCCGGTTTTGTTAACACTTAGTATTGCATCGTAAATACCATAATCGTGAGCCCCAGGAAACATCTGAACCAATTCTTTACCAACAACCTCTTCGCAAGTTACTCTAGCAATGCGTTCTGCGGCAGGGTTAAAATCCAGAAACACTATTTGGCCATTGGGTTGAACGGCAAAGATGGCAACGCCCGAAGCAAGATTACGGAATAGCTCCCTAAACCGAATTTCGCTAGCTGCGAGTTCACTTAGCGCTCTGTTTTGCTCTGTTACGTCAACAATAACAGAAACGACAAAGGTTTTTTCAAATATTACCACGGGAGCTGGATGAGAAACCACGTCGCGAACCTGTCCATTCTTAAGCTTATGCCGGAGTTCATACCGTTCGCGCGGATTTGTAGCGGCCTCTTGCAGCTTAGGTTTCACCACTGATTCGGGCAAATCGTTTAACTCGTAAACCGTTAGCCGCTCCATCTCCTCCTGAGAATACCCGTAAAATGATAATGCGGCTGTGTTAACCATCACTATACGTCCATCCACAGGATCAATAAGAAATAATGGAATTGCAAGCCAGCTAGTACGCTGTCTAAAATTTTTTATGTATGATACAAGGCTGTTATCCTCGTCGTTAAGCAGCTCTTTCTCCTGCACCCAAGCAATCAAAGTATCGGATTCGCTGGTAGTGAGCCTAAAAAAATAACCAGACACGCCAATTTCAAGGAGAACAATTCTCTCGGAGCTACCATTGCTTAGCGCGGCGGAAAAGCCTCGAACAAAGCCATTAAATGATTTCCCTGATAGAACCTCATTGTATTGCAACCCAACAAGAGCCATCCACAAGGATAAAGAGCTAGACTTCTCAACCTCGGGAATAACCTCTAAGCATAGACCATTACTGGAAAAGAGAACTAGCAAGGACCGATTAACATGCGAGATATCCTTAAGAAACTCCACCATCCCCCTATAACCAACAGAAAAACTACTAGTACTCCCTTTTACTAAAGAGTTCATATACCTTTTGCTTTAAGCCATTTGCACCACAAACCGCCATATAACAACAAGTTAGAAATAATATAAATGAACTCAAAACTGTTTCACTCATTACAATACACTTTTTGCTGCACGTTTAAATCTCTAACCCGATGCTGATCGCCCAATCATCTCTAAAACAGCCCAAATGAAGTACACCTAAACACTACCTAAACATTTAGAAATATTAACAAAACACTCCCCCCTAACAAAAACACACTGTAGCGATAATCTACAGATGATAAAAAACAGTTTCTGTTGGTATTCATAATTTCAATTTATAACTTTGTTGCAATAAATCATTTCATTTCAGAACCAAACCAACCCCAAAAGTTTAGCATTAGCACATTTTACCCAACAATACTTACAACCATGATAACAGATTTAGAACAAATTTTCTCAACCAGCGCTAAAAACATGAAGCGCTCTGCTATTAGGGAACTTCTAAAGCTTACCCAAAAGCCTAATATCATTTCTTTTGCAGGTGGACTACCAGCTCCAGAAAGCTTCCCTATTGAGCAGCTTAAGGAGATTACCGCCGAAGTACTAGAGAAAGATGGAACCCAAGCGCTACAATACGGTGCTACCGAAGGTGATAATAAGCTTCGCCAAATACTTGTTGACAGGTATCGCAAGCAGGGTCTTGACATTAAGTTAGAAAACCTTATTATCACCACCTCATCGCAACAAGGGCTAGACCTACTGCCCAAAATTTTCATTAACCCTGGCGATAAAATTATTTGCGGCTTACCATCGTACCTAGGCGCACTACAAGCGTTTAACAACTACGGCGCGCAAATGGTTGGCATTAAGCTTGACGACAAAGGTATGCGCAGCGACCTTTTGGAGCAGAAGCTAGAGGAGATGAAAAAGAATGGCGAGAAGCCAAAGTTCATTTACATCATTCCCGATTTCCAAAACCCTGCAGGTATTACCATGCCTAAATCGCGCAGGGAAGAGATTATTAAGATTGCCCACAAGTACGATGTACTAATTATAGAGGATAGCCCATACCGCGAGGTTCGCTTTGAGGGAGAGCACCAGCCAACCATGTTCCAGCTAGACAACACCGGACACGTAATTCTACTAGGAACATTCTCGAAGATTTTTGTACCAGGATTCCGCGTGGGTTGGGTTATTGGGAACGAGGTTATTATAGATAAACTAGTTATGGCAAAACAAGCAACCGACCTTTGCACCCCTCCTTTTGTTCAAAAAATATCGGCTCTGTACCTTGAAAAAGGCTATTTTGATCAGAACCTAAAGGGAATTATTGATAGCTACAGAGTAAAACGCGATGCTATGCTTAACGCATTCCGTAAGTACATGCCAGAGGGTGTTAGCTGGACCGAGCCAGAGGGAGGCCTATTCCTATTCCTTACTCTACCAGAGTACATGGATGCCGAAGAGCTTTTCAAAATTGCCATTGAGGAGAATGTTGCCTTTGTACTAGGTAACGTATTCCACTGCGATGGAAGCGGACGTAACACCATGCGCTTGAACTTCTCATACATGTCGGAAGAGAAAAACGACGAGGGAGTTCTACGCTTAGCAAACGCCATAAAGAAGTTAATGAAATAAGTTTTAGCACTCAAAAAACCGCTCCAGCAAACCGCTAGAGCGGTTTTTTTATACCTTTACGGCAGCATGACCCTATCGGTAATCATAGTAAACTACAACGTTAAGTACTTCCTTGAACAGTGCCTAATCTCTGTTTTTAAGGCAGTAAAGGGCTTTGATGCTGAGGTGTGGGTAGTAGATAACGCCTCAGCCGACGGTTCGTGCCAAATGGTAAAGGAGCGATTCCCAAAGGTTAAGCTAATTGAGAACCACAACAACGTAGGCTTCTCGGTTGCCAACAACCAAGCAATTAGGCTAAGCACGGGGAAGTATATACTGCTGCTAAACCCCGATACTGTTGTTCAGGAAGACACCTTTACAAAGTGCATAGCCTTTATGGAGTCGCACCCCGAGGCAGGAAGCATGACCGTTAGAATGATTGACGGGAAAGGGACATTCCTTCCCGAATCCAAAAGGGCGCTCCCCTCTCCAATGGTCTCCTTTTACAAAATTTTTGGGCTATCGCGGCTATTCCCTCGTTCAAAAACGTTTGCTCGCTACCACCTAGGACATCTAGACCCAAACCAAACCCACAGCATTGAAATACTTCCAGGCGCCTACATGCTAATGAGAAAAGAAGCGCTGGATGTTACCGGTTTACTGGACGAGACATTCTTTATGTATGGCGAGGACATTGACCTTTCCTACCGAATACTAAAAGCGGGTTACAAAAACTACTACTACCCAGAGACCACCATTATTCACTATAAGGGCGAGAGCACTAAAAAGGGAAGTATTAACTACGTGCTGATTTTCTACAAAGCGATGGCCATTTTTGCCCAGAAGCACTTTAGCAAGAAAAACGCACGTCTTTACATACTTATAATATACATTGCCATATACTTTAGGGCCTTTGCTTCCATTGTAAGCCGTTTAGCCAAAAGGCTAGCTCTTCCTCTTGCCGACACGCTACTAATTTCAACTGGGGTAACGCTCCTAGTTTCGTTTTGGGAACAGTACAGATTTGGCACAAGTGAGGCCTACCCCAACCAGCTACTTTGGGTTATGATACCCGCATATATTGCCGTATGGTTACTATCACTATACCTAAGCGGAGCATACGACAAGCCCCAAAAACTATTTGCTGCAAGCAAGGGCATTGCCTACGGAGCAATTGCCATACTCGCAGCTTATGCGTTACTGCCTGTTTCCATGCGCTTCTCAAGAGCCCTAATCCTTATTAACACGGCATGGGCCTTAGTATCGGTACAAGGACTTCGTTTTGCGTGGGCACTGGCCAAGCCCAACACATTCCCCGCTTTACGTAAAACAAAAAGGGTAGCAATAGTTGGAACTCCTCCCGAATCGGAAAGGGTTACGGAACTTATATCCAACGCAGGTGCCAATGTTGTTTTTGTGGGAACCATTGCCCCATCAAGCACAACAACTCATAAAAACCATATAGCAACGCTAGATCAAATTAGCGAGTTTATAAGGATAAACAGGATAGATGAGGTTGTTTTTTGCAGTAACGACCTTTCGTTGCAAGAAATTATTAGGCACATGCTACTGCTTACCCCCACTGGAATTGAGTTTAAAATAGCCCCACAGGACAGCTTATCGGTTATTGGGAGCAATTCAATTAATACACCCGGAGAACTTTACACGCTAGACTTTAAGGCCATTAGCGAACCAGCCAACAGGCGTCGCAAACGCTTTTTTGATGTTGCCGCAACCCTAGTTCTACTTGTAACCATTCCATTACTTTGGCTACTCCGCAAGCCCCGAAGGGCAACCCTTAAGCACTGCACATCGGTACTGATTGGAAAGAGAACATGGATTGGTTATATAAGAACAACCAGCGCTACAAGCGATTTACCCAAAATAAAACCCAGCATTTTCCCTTTTGCCTCCATTAACGACCCCAGCAGCGAAAAAACAGAGGCTATAAACAGGGCAAATCTGATTTACGCGAAAAGCTATAACGTTAGCACCGATTTAATTGCGCTATACCACAACACAGTATCTGCAAAATAGGATTTAGTCTCACCACGCATCAGAAAAACGCCACATGCGCAAGAGGTGGTAAAACATAACGAACACTCCTTCTACACATCGAAACAATTTTGTAAATTGTCTGTTATACCAGTGCACTCTATAAAATGAACAACAGTGCCACACGGCATCAGCGCACAAAAAGCATTAGCAAGCATGAAAACTATAGAAATCATTCTGCCCGCAATGGGCGAGGGCATTACAGACGCAACAATTACACGATGGCTAGTATCGGTGGGCGACACGGTAGAGGTGGACCAATCGATAGCCGAAATTGCAACCGACAAAGTTGACTCAGAGATACCATCATCGGCAAACGGAAAGGTAAAGCAGCTTTTGTTTAACGAAGGAGATGTACCGCAAGTAGGGCAAACCATAGCAATTATTGAGGTTGAAGCAGAGGATGGCACAACCAGTGAATCTGCCGCATCCAACAAACAAAAAGTTGATGAAATAATTGCACAAATTCCAGGAGTAACAGCGCCACTAACCCCAATTACCGAGGCCAATGAAGCGCAACAAGAAGAGTTTACTTACGTATCGCCACTAGTTAGAAAAATTGCCTCAGAGGAGAATATCACAGCCCAGGAGTTAAAGAGCATAAAGGGAACAGGATTAAACAACAGAATAACCAAGGACGACATACTGCAGCACATAACCAACAAAGAGGCCAAATCCCAAAGCAAGAGCGAAGCAAAGCAAGAGCCTACAGCAGAAAAGCCACACCAAAGCGCAACTAAAGCAGCACCCGTAGTAACACCAACCCATACACAGCTTGGCGTGGGCGTAGAAGTGATACAAATGGACAGAATGCGCAAGCTTATTGCCGAGCATATGATTAGCTCTAAGCAAATATCGGCGCACGTTACCTCATTTATAGAGGTGGACATGACTAAGATGGTGAGCTGGAGGAACCGCATTAAGGATGAGTTCCAAAAAACAGAAGGCGAGAAACTAACCCTTACTCCGCTGTTTGTTGATGCGGCCGTTAAAGCCATAAAACAGCATCCCATGCTCAACTCATCAGTTGATGGCGATAAAATACTTTTAAAGAAAAATATAAACATTGGCATTGCAGCAGCACTACCCAACGGGAACCTAATTGTTCCTGTAATAAAGAATGCCGATAAGCTTAACCTTAGCGGCCTAGCAACATCGGTAAACGATTTGGCCAACCGCGCCAGAGCCAACAAGCTACAACCCGACGAGATACAAGGAGGCACATTTACCATCACCAATTTGGGTATGTTCGACACTCTATCGGGTACGCCCATCATAAACCAACCACAAGTAGCCATACTGGCCATTGGGGCAATTGTAAAGCGCCCTGTTGTAATAGAAAGTCCCGAAGGCGATACCATAGGAATACGGCAAATGGCCATTCTATCGCTCTCCTACGACCACAGAGTTATTGATGGAGCCCTTGGAGGAATGTTCCTTAAAACCCTTAAGGGAATTATTGAAGGCTGGAACGGTTAAATCATCAAAAGAACTAAACCAACAAGGGCTATATGGGTAGAAACATATAGCCCTTGTTTTACGTAAAAACCATAACGAGCAAAACATCGTAGGAATAAAGAATTTAGCATATATTTTTCTTTGAAGCTTTTATTTTATTTCTTTGTTATAATAATTGGCTTTCTTTGTATTATGGCTAATTGATTGCTGATTTAAACATTGCTACATGAGGTATTTTTACACAACCATCCTTATTATTGCACTAACAGTTCAGGCATCAGCCCAAAAGAACTCGTACTACAAACGAGTTTTTGTTGATGCTGAATACTTTTTGCTGTACGAGGAGTATAAAGATGCCCTCCCGTTGTATCAGGATCTGCTAAAAACGGAACCCGACAATGCCAATATAAACTACAGAATTGGGTTATGCTATTTAAATATCCTAACCCAGAAAACAAAGGCAATCCCACATCTAGAAAAGGCCATTACAAATATTACAAAGGACTACAAGGAGGGTTATTTTACTGAGAATAGAGCCCCTCTTGAAGCCTACCTACTTTATGGCAAAGCGCTACGCATTAAGGGTGATTTTGATAATGCCCAAAAAGCATTCGCAACCTACAAAGAGCTAATTGGCAATTCGCCCAAGGAGCTGTTGGTTGTGAACAAAGAGATTGAAGCCCTATCGTTTGCTAAAACCATGATGGCCAATCCGCTCAAAATTACCATGACATCCATTGGTAGGAATGTTAACACCCAAATAGCCGAAGTAAACCCGGTTGTTTCCAAGGAAAAGGGAATACTTGTTTACACTTCGCTACAAAGATTTTACAACGCCATACTTGTTAGCCAGTTTACCGACTCAGTATGGTCAAACCCCACCAACATCAACACCCAAACCCTTGCCGATGGCCCCGTAAAAACGGTAGGCCTCTCGGGCAACGGAAGAGTGCTAGTACTTGCCAGAAACGACAACGATGACTACAACCTATACTACAGCCAGTACGATGCCATAAAGAAAAGCTGGTCCAGCATGGTTAAATTCCCCAAGGAAATAAACTCAAGAAGTTGGGAAACATCGGGTTCACTAAGCAGATCGGGCGATACGCTTTACTTTGCTAGCAAGCGCCCTGGAGGGTATGGTGGACTAGACATTTACATGAGCATTCGCATAGAAGAAGATACGTGGAGTCAACCCATAAACCTAGGTAAGGAGATAA
>DHVO01000215.1 GCA_002412705.1 Bacteroidales bacterium UBA5206
TTTGGGGTGTAGCTGAGAGTAATCTTACAAATGAGGTTGCTATGACGGCTAATGGCAACGTTTACTCCGCAGCTATTCCTGCCCAAAACGCTGAGGGTAATGTGTATTTTAAAATTCGTGCTACCGATAACGTTGATGGTGTAACCCAAAGCGCAGTGAGCAGCATAAGCGTTGTTGCACCAGCCAATGAGCTTCCTGTTATTAGCGAGGTGAGTAGCACTCCCACATCGCCTACTTCCGCTGATGCTATTACTGTATCGGCAACGGTAACCGATAGCGATGGCACCCTTTCCGCTGTGGTTTTGCAATGGGGATTAGTAGCAGGAAACTTAACTAATGAAGTTACCATGGTTGCTGCTGGCAATGTTTACTCCGCTGTTATTCCTGCCCTAAACACAGAGGGAACAATTTACTACAGGATTAGCGCAACCGATAACGATGGAGGCCTGACTCAAAGCGCAGTGAGCAGCATAAGCGTTGTTGCACCAGCCAATGAGCTTCCTGTTATTAGCGAGGTGAGCAGCACTCCCACATTGCCTACTCCCGCTGATGCTATTACTGTATCGGCAACGGTAACCGATAGCGATGGAACAATTGCAGCAGCTGTTCTTCTTTGGGGCGTAGCTGAGAGTAATCTTACAAATGAGGTTCCCATGACAGCCAACGGCAACATTTACTCCGCAGCTATTCCTGCCTTAAATGCTGAGGGTAATGTGTTTTTTAAAATTCGCGCTACCGATGATGTTGATGGTGTAACTCAAAGCGCGGTGAGTAGCATAAGCGTTGTTGCTCCAGCCAATGAGCTTCCTGTTATTAGCGAGGTGGGTAGCACTCCCTCTTCGCCAACCATAACAGATGCTATTACCATAACAGCAGCCATTGCTGATGCCGATGGAACTATAGATGCGGCATACATCATGTGGGGTTTTGCCGGAGAGGCTATGAATAGTAGAGTAGATTTAGCTTTGGTTCAAACAACTTACACCGCACAGATTCTTGCTACTAATAGGGTTGGAATTTTGGAGTATCGTGTTTATGCCGTGGATAATGATGGAGGTGTTGCCCAATCGAGTGTGCATAGTATTACCATTTCTGGTTCCGATGCCGAAAATCAGATCCCTGTAATTTCTGCTATATCAAATTCGCCTCAAAACCCAACAAGCAACGATAATATTGTTGTTTCGGCAACTATTACCGATAGCGATGGAACCATTGTTTCGGCTTATGTTGACTGGGGGTTAACGCAGGACAATCTAGCCAATAGGTTATCCCTTACTAGTTCGGAGTCGGTGTATAGTGCAACCATTCCAGCGTTAACTACTGGCGGTACAGTTTACTACAGACTCTCTGCTCAGGATAACGATGGCGGTTTAGTAGTAACTACTGTTGGTTCTGTTGTTGTATCATTGGTTAATACCAAGCCAGTTCTTGGTAATATAGAGGTTAGCCCAGAGACTATAGAGGTAAATCAGAGTATAACAATAACTGCAGAAGTTACCGATGCTGAGGATAATATCACATCCGTAAGAATTCATTGGGGTACAACAGCCTCCTCTCTTGTGAATAGCGTTGATATGTCTTTGTCCGAAGGAAAGTATCAGGGAACTATTCCTGGAATCGCAGAGGCTGGGAAATACTACTTTAGGGTAAAGGCTTCCGATGTTGGCCCCGATATTACTAGCAGCTCTGCGCTATATTTTGAGGTTATGCCAGCTAATACGGCTCCTGTTATTTCCGATGTAAGCTTCACCCCATCGGCCCCAAAAGTAAATCAACCTGTGGCTGTCTCTGCTGTTGTTGTCGATAATGAATCAAACCTAAATTTAGTTCAGCTATACTGGGGTACATCTAGTGCTGCAATGGTTAATGCCGTTAATATGTCGGCAGGCGAGGGAAATTCTTATTCTGGAAGCATACCCTCACAATCGGAAGCGGCAACAATTCATTTCTATGTTAAAGCTACGGACTTAAGGGGTGAAATAGCAACGTCGCAAGCTCAGCAATTCGAGGTATCTGTTGGTTCGGGTATTGATGATGTTGAAAGAGCGCTAGATGTTAAGGTTTACCCCAATCCTGCTACCGATAAAGTAGTGGTTGAGACTCCTGCTAGCGTTATTGTTAGTAGCGTTGAGCTGTTTAATCTGGTAGGTATTCGACTCTCAAATCTAAACATAGATGCACAGCAGTCGGTAACTACTTTAAGCCTTTCTGGAGTAAAATCGGGCGTTTACATAATTAAAGTGGTAACAGATAGGGGCACAGTGTCTAAACGACTTGTAGTATGGTAAATATTTGTCAATTTTAATTTAAAGAGGTCGTTCATTCGAACGACCTCTTTTTTTTGCACCATATCTAATTGTAGATTTTTTGCATGGGCATCAGTTGTTGACCAAAAGAGCTCCTCTTACGACAAATGGCAGTTGTGCCTCCACAAAATTGTCTATATATGGAGTCTAATTACTCCAGCAATTGCTAAAAAGAGCTATAACCCAATAGGGTATTATATTTTAAGCGTATCACTATCAATGAAATTCTTATATTTATTACTAATGCATTTCTGAACTAGTTATAAAATGAGAAACCTAATCTTGTTTATTCCCTTTGTTTTGATTCAGTCATTGTGTTTTGGTCACCAATACAGAATCAATCACTACACAGTAAATCAAGGATTGTCACAAAGTGTGGTTTATACACTTTTCCAAGATAGCCGAGGTTTCATTTGGGTTGGTACTCAAGATGGCCTAAATAGGTTTGATGGCTACTCATTTGTGAACTATCTACATAATCCTAACGACACCAATTCAATATCCGACAGCTGGATCTACTCTATTACCGAGGATAAGGAGGGAAATATTTGGATAGGAACAAGAAGGGGATTAAATAAGTACAATTACATAAAGAACACTTTCACCAGATATATTCATGCCCCAGATAGTTTAAACGACCCCTATCGTGATAATGTTTATGGATGTGTTGTTGGTAACAATGGATTAGTTTACACAAACACCCCTCCACTTATTAATGCATTGGATCCAGTAACTGGAAGTTACAGGCATTATAGAAATAATGTGGGAGAGAGCCCACGTGTAGAAGAGCAAACTCTGCCAATTGTTATTGATAGGGATGGTATTATTTGGGCTGCAACAACTTTTGGGCTAACAAAGTTTGACCCCAATACAGGCAAGTTTACCAATTACTTTCATAGCACTGCTGATGAGAGTACGCTAAACGATAATAGTATTTTATCAATATACGAGGATATACAAGGAAAACTTTGGGTTGGTACCCAGCAAGGGCTTAACATATTTGATAAAGCAACGGGAATCTTTCAACGCTACTCACTTTTACTTAATGGGAACCCAGTGGGTGTTAGAACCATAACGCAGGATTTAAAAGGGCATTACTGGGTGGGGACCCAAAGTAACGGCATCTTTAAGCTAATGGTAACGAATAGTTCAGTTGATATTGGGCTGCAAATAACATCTGGCCAGGAGCAAAATGCTAGCAACCTTAACCATAATATCGTAAACTCACTTATTGTTGATCGCTCTAATAATTTATGGATTGGAACCTTAAATGGCCTTGACAAAACCGACCTAAAGGATCCTCGCTTTAAGTTATACCGCAAATCAAAAGAGGCAACCTCTGTTGATCTTAACGATAATGTAATTGCCTCCATTTATAAGCATCGGGATGGTACCCTTTGGGTTGGAAACTGGGGGGCGGGGCTTAACATTTTCAATAGGGAAACCAACGAGGTAGTTCACTACTCGTCACAACTTTCGGGTAAGTACTACATCCCCAACGATTATGTACACGTAATATTCGAGTACAAACAGGATGAGATTTGGATTGGAACACGAAACGGGATATACGTTTATTCTAACGACAGGTTTATACCTCTTAATCAGTACTATAAAACAAGCACGTTGCCAAGCTTTGCAAACAACAGGGTGTTTAGCATTGTAAAAGAGGCCAATGGTAATGTTTGGGTTGCAACACAGGGAGGCCTTTACTTCCTTAACATGCAAAGTTTTAAGTACGAGAACTTCACTACCGATACACACTCAGATAGAAGAATTAGCGATAACCTGGTTTACACCTTAACCTTCGATTGCGATAGCACGCTTTGGATTGCCACAAAGAACGGATTGGATAGGTTCAACCGTAAGAGCAATACCATAAGCCACATCCTTCGAGACGAGAAGTTAACTAACACCCTTACCGATAACTATTGTGTATCACTTTGCTACTCATCGGATTCAGCCCTTTGGATTGGAACAAAGAGCGGCATTAACAGGCTTAACCTAAAAACAAATCAGTTTACCTATTTCACTGAGGCCGATGGCCTTGCCTCTAATCTGGTTTACGAGATAATTGAGGACAATTCCGGAAACATGTGGTTTGGAACAGGCAAGGGATTGTCGCTGCTCACAAAAGGGGAGAAGCGGATTGTTACTTATACCGAAGAGGATGGATTGCAGAGCCTAGAGTTTAACCTTAGGGCTGGCCATAAGAGTAAGGATGGTGAGATCTTTTTTGGCGGCATGAATGGTTTCAACTCATTTAACCCAAATGCACTTACTAATAACTCCAGTATCCCATCCATTGAGTTTACCGTATTCCAGAAGCAGAATAAGAATGGGAGTGAGACTATTCATATTACCAACAATAGCAAGGTAGTCCTTGATTATAGCGATTATGCCTTTTACGTTGAGTTTGCTGCCCTAGAGTTTACTGATCCAAACAAGAACCAGTACGCCTACAAGTTCGATGGCGACAATAAGGGGTGGATAAAGAATGGAAACCGTAGGTTTCTGTCCTTTTCCAACATGACACCTGGACTATATAAACTTTGGATAAAAGGGAGCAATAACGATGGCGTTTGGAATGAAAGCGGAACATACATTATCATCAAAATACGCCCACCGTGGTATAGGAGCAACCTAGCATATCTCATTTATTTTCTCCTGATTATTGCCATAATAGTTACCGTGGTAAAGTACCGCGAACGTGCGCTAAAGCAGCAAAAGCGAATTCTTGAGGAAAAGGTTGAGGCCCGAACAAAAGAGGTTGTTCGCCAAAAAAGTGAAATCCAGGAAAAGAACCAGGAGCTAGAGGAGCAGAATCAGGAGATTATGAGTCAGCGCGATTTGCTATCGAGTCAAAACGAAAAAATCTCAAAGCAGAACAAGCAAATTAGGGATAGCATACAGTATGCTAGCAGAATTCAATCGGCAATTCTACCCTCAACTTCCATTCTCTGTGACTTTAGCATAGAACATTTCCTAATATACCGGCCAAAGGATATTGTTAGCGGCGATTTTTACTGGATAAAGCAGCTTGGCGATCATCTGCTTATTGCCGTAGCCGATTGTACTGGGCATGGTGTTCCAGGAGCCTTTATGAGTATGCTTGGAAATGCCTTCCTTAACGAGATTGTTGCCCACAACGATATCACCCAAGCCAATGAGGTTCTGGACCGGCTTCGCGGATTAATCATATCATCGCTAAAGCAATCGGGAGAGGAGGCTGTAACCCGCGATGGTATGGATATCGCTTTTTGCGAGATCAATCTTAAAACCCTAAAGATTCAGTTTGCTGGGGCGCATAACTCGCTTCTCATAATTCGCAATAACGAGCTGATAGAGCTCCATGCCGATAGGTTCCCTGTAGGCCTTTACCATAAAACCCTTATGCCATTTAGCAACCATGAGTTCCAGCTAATGAAGGGCGATAATTTGTACATGCTCACCGATGGCATATTCGATCAGTTTGGGGGCGAGAGCGGTAATAAGTTCATGTATCGCCGGCTTAAGAACCTGCTGCTAGAGGTAAGCCACCTACCAATGGACTCGCAGAAGTTTGAAGTTGAGCAAAGCATTGATACTTGGATGAGGAACGAGTATGAGCAGATTGATGATATTACAATGCTAGGAATGAGGGTACTTTAGCGCATGAAACGCGAAGTTTAGAGTTGCTTTGTTTGATTTTCCTAAGTTGTAACCAACAATGAAAAAGTTTATCTGGTTTTAAAGTAGAATAGAGCAATCAGGATTAAAAATGAAAAAAATTATTGTACTCATAATCTTTCTATTAATTAGTGTTTTTTGTTCTGGACAGGAGAGTTTGCAGTGTAAAATTTATCCATTAAGGGATGTTAATTTGAATAAAGGTCGTTGGATTTTGTGCCATACTGAACTTGAGAATATGTCTAGAGAAGTTGATGTTACAGAAATAATACTTGATCAAGAATTACTAAAAGAGGTTGCAGATAGTTTTTATATCATAAAATCAAGTGATTACTTTGATTGTGCATCTAAAACGTCTGGCTATAGGTTCACGCTATACCATAATAGCAAATATTACAGTGTAGTATCATATTGCTATCCAGAACAAGTAAATTTAGGAACACTAAAGGGAAAGTTTAAGAAAGCAAGGCTGATAAAAGAATGGATTAGTATAGATAATCTTACTGCAAAAAGGGATAGTATCCATAAGTTAAAGAATGCTATTGTTTTACAGCCAAAGCAAGAAGGGAACAGCAAGAAGGTTTTGGTTACATATTTAAAGGTGGATTAGCCAACGAATACCCGTTCGCCCGCGCCTCCAAAGCCAGTATTACCG
>DHVO01000146.1:0-3353 GCA_002412705.1 Bacteroidales bacterium UBA5206
CCATTACTATTACCACATCAACTTTTGCTGACTATAGTAAAGACATTAATTTTAGTACATACCCAAATCCAGCTGATGAATTTATCTTTATTCAACTAACAAATTCTGCAGTGGAATCATTAACAATGGAATTGTATAACATTAATGGTCAATTGGTAAAATCGTGCAAACTTCCGACTTCATTGAACGAGGAACCTCACAGAATAGATGTGTCTATGCTAACTGCTGGTATATACTTTATAAGATTGCACAACAGCAATTCTTCTACAACCCAAAAGGTTAGTATAAAATAACCTAGAGCTTCACCATTTTAATATGTAGAAGGGTGTCCATCTTTTTGGGCACCCTTTTATTTTTGACTACAACTACTTTAACATTAATCAATTATTGTTGCAAACAATCATAAAACAGGTGAGTTAATAATAAAAAAAGGGCCACTAAATAGCGGCCCCTTCCCCTGTTAAACTAACTAAACCTAACTTATTACCACTGTTTATTTCTATCTAACTTTGGATTTGTTTCGTACTCGTACTCTGGAATTGGGTAGTATAAGTACTGATTGCTAAAGTTCTCGGCACCAGGTTTTCCGTGCTCGCTTAGTAAGGTCTTAATATCAAACCAGCCAGCCTCATGCCAACGCACTAGGTCGTACCAACGACGCCCCTCAAAGCATAGCTCTATTGCCCGCTCGTGCATAATATGCTCACGCATTTGAGTTTTGGTTAGCCCTGTTGGCAGCTCGGCAATGCGAGCGCGGGTGCGAACTCTATTTATGAATGGACGAGCATCATCAACTCTACCCTGCTCATTTATCGCTTCGGCCTGAAGTAGAAGAATATCGGCAAAGCGCATAAGAACAAAGTTATTCTCCCAGCGCTCCCAAGGATCCCAACTGGGGGTGGTATGCTTTAGAATAAGAACACGCCCCGATACAAAGTCGCTTAAATCGGAGTACTCACCAAGTGGAGCAGTAAATGGAAGATCGGGCGAAATCATTGACTTATAGTAACGCTGATCCACATTGCCATCAATATCCTTTACCTTTTGCACCTCGTTAAATAGCCATGGAGCAGCATTTGCCTCCTGCCAAGCCAAGAACTCGGCCTGAAGAATATTGGTAGTTTTACCCTTGGGGCTAACATTAGCCATGTGAATCTCGAACAGCGACTCCACGTTATGCTCGTTGGTGCCGTCCCAGTTCTGGTTGTAATTATCAACCGAAAGCAAATCAAAAGCCCCAAATTCGCCACCAATAATTCGGTTAAGTAGGGTTTCGGCATCAGCATACTTTTGCTGATAAACGTAGGCATAGGCAAGGAATCCTGCAGCAGCAGCCTTAGTTGCCCTACCAACCTCATCGCCCTCGCGGGTTAGGGGTAGCAGCTCGATGGCTTCCTTCAAATCCTCCTCAATAAAAGCCCAAACCACACTTCGCTCGGCTTGTGGCACATAAATATCGTCCTTGCTTTTGGGCGACTCCTTGTATAAAGGGATATACCTGAAGTTACGTAGCAAACGGAAGTATGCGTAGCCGCGCATAAACTTAGCCTCGGCAACCAGCTGTTTCACCTCGGCATCGGGTATTTCGCACTTAGCTATGTTACCAACGCACTGGTTGGCGGCGTTAACGATATCGTAATTGTTTCGGTACAGCTCGGCAACCTCCCAAATATCGGGAGTATTGGTAAAACGAGCTATCTTTGAGAAAGCAGCATATGTTGATGCGTAAATAACATCATCGCCACGCCAGTTCTCTGGGCCCCAACCGTACTCAAAGAACCCATAACGATACTGATAGGTAAGCGGAGCATACATGGAGTAAACGGCGGCAAGAGCATCGTCGCGGGTTTTCCAAAACTGATCAACCGAGGGTTCGTTGGGGTTTTTCTGGGATAGGAAATCGTCGGTACAAGCACCCAATCCCATGGCTAAAAGCACTGCCCCTATGATTAGTATTCTTTTCATGACTTTTGATTTTCGAGTTAGAACTTAAGCTCAACACCAAAGTTGATGTTGCGGAATAGCGGATAGGCACCAAAGTCGATTCCGCGATTGTAAATGTTACCTCCAACAATCTCGGGGCTATACCCAGAGTAATTGGTGATGGTAAACACGTTATTAGCACCAACGTATAGCCTAAGCGCATCAACCTTAACCTTTGATAACAAGGATGCAGGCAGGGAGTAACCTACTTGCAGCGTTTTTAGGCGGAAGTAGCTACCATCCTCAACAAACCTATCACTAACCCTTGAGTTGCCGTTGGGGTCGTCCTTTACGGCACGGGGCACATCGGTGTTCTTATTCTGTGGAGTCCATGCGTTAAGTGCATTGGCGGAGTAGTTGCGGTATTCTTTCATCGATTCAGTTATGTACTTAACACCATTAAAAATCTCGTTGCCATAAACGCCCGTAAACATAAGCGCCACATCAAAGCCCTTATAGGCAGCGTTAAACGATAGGGAGTACTCAAAATCGGGAAGAGGAGAGCCCACTTTTACTTTATCTTCTTGGTCTAGTATTCCATCGCCATTGGCATCGCGAAAGCGAATATCGCCAGGCTGAGCGTTAGGCTGAAGAAGGTCGCCAGCTTCATTAACATGAGCATTCACCTCATCGATAGACTGAAAGATACCATCGGTTACGTAAACGGTAAACTCCGATATGGAGCCTCCAACCATTGTTCGGGTTACGCTGCCGCTATTGTAGTCGATGTCGCCACCCCAAACAGGCTCGCCATTACCACCAAGGCTAACCACCTTGTTCGTGCTGGTTGAGAAGGTTCCCACAAAGCCATAGGAGAAATCGTTCTTAACCTCGCGCCATCCTAGCACCAGCTCCACGCCATTATTCTCAACGGTTGCAGCATTAAGTAGCTGGGAGTACTCTCCGCCAAACGATAGTGGAAGGGAAACGTTTACCAAGATATCGTCTGTGCGCTTTTTATATACATCGGTCGATAGGGTTAGCCTATTATCGAGCATGGCCAAATCGAAACCAACGTTAGCCGTTGCTGTGGTCTCCCACTTAATACCCTCATTAGCTAGGTTAAAGCCGCGCATACCCAACACCTGATGCTGATCTACACCCATTGGGTAGTAGAATCCGCCCGACACGTACTGCGTATAGCGGTAGTCACCAATTCTATCGTTACCAATTAAACCGTACGATGCGCGTAGCTTAAGGTCGGAAATGGACTCAACGTTAAAGAAATTCTCCTTGTTGATACGCCATGCTGCAGAAAATGAGGGGAACACCCCGTAACGGTTATCGCTTCCAAATTTTGACGAACCATCGCGACGAACATTGGCCTGTAGCAAATATTTACCCTTATACGAGTAGTTTACCCTACCAAA
>DHVO01000146.1:3443-5429 GCA_002412705.1 Bacteroidales bacterium UBA5206
CAATGGTCTTGTTGTAGGTTAACAGATTTTCGATAATCCAGTAGTCATAGCGCGAACGGGTTTCCGATAGGTAGCCCTTTTGCTCCTGATCGATGGTGGACATAAAGTACTTTGGACGGAAGTAGAAGCTATAGCCGCTCTCCGATGAGAAACCACCATTAAGCTTATACTTTAACCCCTCAATAATATCAACCTCGGCGTAGCCATTGGCCACAAGGTAATCGGTTGAGTAATTAGACTGAGGTATTAGCGCGTTACCCACAGGGTTTTTCACAATGGGCATACCGTTGTAGTACCCTGAGTATCCACCCAAATTTTGTGAGTTATACACAGGAATGTGGGGCAGAGCGTAAAGCATATCGTAGGTTTGCCCATAACCAGACGAAACTAGGTTACTACCACTCTTCCTATTAAATGAAAATGACTCCCCAATTTTTAACCTACCCTTTTTTAGGTCGGAGTTTACGCGAAGACCCTTACGCTCAAAATCGGAGCCAATCATGGTTCCCTCCTGCTTGGCGTAGTTTCCCGATATGCTGATGTTGCTATTCTGTCCGCCGCCAACAATGCTCAACGAGTGCTGTTGCTGCCATGCATTACGGAACATCTCCTTTTGCCAATCGGTATTACCGTAAACAGGAGCGCCATCAACAGCTCTATTGTAGTTCCAAGCATAGTCGTCGGCAGCAAACTGAATCCCATTAAACTCGCCCACAACAGCAGCACCAGCAATGGCGGCGGGATCGGTTTTGGCAGGATCGGTAGCGGCAATCATTGCGTACACCTGCTTGTACTGCTCGGGCGTACACATATCAATAAGGCTCACAACCTGCTGCATGGCAGAGTTGCTTGAGTATGATATCTTGAAATCGGAGTTCATTTTTCCGCGACGGGTTTGCACAAACACCACACCTCCTGCAGCTCTAGCTCCGTAAATGGCGGCAGCCGATGCGTCCTTTAGCACGGTGATGCTTTCAATTTCGTCGGACGAGATATTGGAAAAATCGCCAGGCACACCATCAATAATAAACAGGGGCGAGTTGTTATTAAGAGTGGTAATACCCCTAATATTAATGGTAGCCCCAGCACCAGGTGCTCCGCTATTGGAAATAACGCTTACCCCTGGAGCTAAGCCCTGAAGAGCCTGCAAAGGGTTTGTAGATTTTACCTTTGATAGGTCATCAACCTTAACGCTTGCAACGCTTCCCGAGAGATCCTTCTTTTTCTGAACGCCATAGCCCACCACAACAACCTCCTCAAGATCCTGCGTATCCTCTAAAAGGGTTACAACAATTGATGATTGACTACCCAGCTCAACTTCCTGAGCCTTCATTCCAACAAACGAGAACAGCAAAACCACCTCGTTTGGCTGAAGCACAATGGAGAACTTACCATCGGTATCGGTACTAGTACCCTTTGTTGTACCCTTCACAATTACCGACACACCAGGTAGTGGTTGATTCCCCGAATCAACAACCGTTCCTGTTACTGTTCGCACCCCACTTGGAGCACCACCGTTGGTTTGCGAATAGCCTACCATTTGAGCTGAAACCAACAGCGAACAAAGCAGAAGTCCAAAAATTTTGCCCATGACCCACTGCCCTTTCTTTCTAGGATCTCTTTTCATTGCATCGCATTTTTGTTATTTACCATACCAGAAACTACTGGTTAAAATCACAATAAAACCCAATGTTCATTATTGCTTTACTGCACAAAAACTCTATTTATCTGTGTTAAAAAACAATAAATAAACCGATGCAATATATAAATTATTTTAAATACTGGTTGGTACTGGTATGTTTTTATTGATATTTTTGTACCGATAGTTTATGCTTACCTTAGCAACTGGCACACTAACACATTAATAAAATGACGCTACGTGTACTAACCACAGCAACCCTATTGGCTCTAGTGCTTATGGGTTGCAGCAAGAGCAACTCAACAAAGGATAGGGAAAGCTACGCCAACCTTATCAACTACCAGTTT
>DHVO01000146.1:5548-5696 GCA_002412705.1 Bacteroidales bacterium UBA5206
ACCAATAAAAACATAGAGTTCGATAAAAGGGAGAGCGCATCGTACCCTGGTCTTTTAAGGGTATCGGCAATGAACAGTGAGCTGAGGGTTGAGTCCAACACCTTATATGTAACCCACAGAAGCCATATTAGCGTAGTAACCATATCAA
>DHVO01000253.1 GCA_002412705.1 Bacteroidales bacterium UBA5206
TCAAGCGTAGAGTGTGAGCGTTGCGGCACCATTAAATCCGATGAGATTTTTGATATTATTGAGGAAAAGGAGGTTGATGAGTTTGGTGAGTACCTTGAAAAGCGTAAGAAGGAGCCCAACGAGTGGAGCAATCTGTTTAAATTAACCACTGCTGAGTCCGCTCCAATTACGGCAAAACCTTTACCTAACTCACAAAGCACTAGCCCTAGATGGGTGGAGCAGCTGTACATATTCCTAAGCCGTATCTATTTTACTAAGATTCGCGATAAGGAGTTCTTTGCCTTTGCCTTTTTGGTACCAGTTATACTCTCTCTGGTAATATCCTTTTTTGCCAAGTATTTCCAACCTCTAGATAGTGGGGAGTTTGAGTACTCCTTTTATGAGAACATTAACATACCCGTATTTTTCCTAATGAGCATTGTTGCCAACTTGTTTATTGGTACAATAATCTCTAGCGATAGCATTATTAAGGAGAGCAATATTGTTAAGCGGGAAAAGTTTCTGTTTCTAAGTAGAACGGCATACCTAAACTCAAAGGTTATTTTGTACGCCTTTTTAAGTGCAGTGCAATCGTTCCTTTTTGCGTTGGTAGCCACTATTATTTTGCAAATACCCAATATTTTCCTTGCGTTCTGGCTTGTTCTTTTTATAATGAGCTTATTTGGCAATTTAAGCGGATTAATAATTTCATCGTTGCTAAAATCACTGTCGGCTGTTTACATCATTGTTCCCTTCCTTGTTATTCCGCAAATACTGTTTAGCGGCATTGTAATCCCCTTCGATAAGTTTCATTACAGCGTAGCCAACAGGAAAGAGGTGCCTGTAATAGGCAATGTAATGATATCGCGCTGGGGAATGGAGTCGCTACTTGTTGCCCAGTTTAGTAATAATAGCTATCAGAAGCACTTTTTTAGTATAGATCAAAGGGAGAGCATCCTGCGGACCAGAGCCTACTTTTTTATACCTAAGCTCAAAACAATTAGCACCGAGTTGTCCATTATTTCTTATGGTAGTGAGGAGTTTAATCGAAAAATGTTGCTACTGGAGCAAGGTCTTACAAAGCTTAACCTATCGGGACTTGAGATGTTAGCCGATAGTGCCACCTTCTATACAGCATTACAACGTGTTGAAATCTTTTTAGATAACGAGAGGAAGCTGGCCATAACCGAGCTAAAGTGGGTAAAGTCACGGCACGACCAAATTGCGGACTCCCTAACAGAAGTTTTGGGATCGCCTAACCAGCTACTTGCCCTTAGAGCAAGGTACGCCAATAAAGGGGTTGAGGATTTAGTGCTAAATAGAAATTCGACCAAGGTGATTGAAGTGAGAGGCAAGGATTTGGTACAGCTTACAGATCCAATTTACCATACACCCGATTCTAAATTAGGAGGGGCGCATTTCCTGTCGAGTTCAAAAAATATGGGTAGTAAGGTAATACCAACATTTAGGTTTAACTTAATGGCCATGTTGGTGTTTATAATTATACTATACATATTATTGATATCGAATTTCATCAAACACTATAAAGCTAGGTTCAGAAGAGCTTCCTAGAGTGAGCCCTTTTTCTTAAATTGCTGATATTAGTTTTTGTAAAGAAGTAGAGTATGATAAAGAGAAGATTATCCTATTGGGTAAATGGCCTTGTAATAGCTTTACTGCTATTCACTGTTGTAGGTTGCAATACGCAACCTACCGATAATAAAACGGCAAAAGATCTGGGCGATGTGGCAATTACAGATTCCGAACAGGAACAAGTACAGTACATGCTTCCCACTCCATCGGATATTCTCACAGTAATAATTACCTCTGGGGTTGACTATAAGGAGAACCTTATTGCCCCACAAGGCATAGAGAAGCGGGTGGTACATTTTAAGCATCAGGCGCTAATAATGGGGATTTACTTTGCCGATTTTGCTTACCTAAACATATTCAACAAAAGGGATTTAAGCATTGATTATTTTGCATCAATGCAATCGTTGGGTGGCTCAATGGGCATTAGCCCTTTGCTTTACGACTCCTATTTTAAGCGGGCCGAAAGGAATATGAATAACATAGACTCTTTGGATTTAATCTTTACAAACTTTGCTCAAACAGCCTTTGCCACAATAGACGAGTCGGGGAGCAAGGAGACATTATCCTTAATAGCTGCAGGTTCGGCCATAGAGACCATGTACATTGGGTTTAATGGTATTAGCAATGTTTACGATGATAAGGAGTTTATTGCCAACATTAAGAATCAGCGCCCTCTTTTCGACATTTACTATGCAAACTTTATACAGTACTACAAGGATGATGCGGACTACAAAGATTTGGTAGCCGATTTAACCCTACTTTCCCAGTTCTTTACCGAGAACGTGAAAAGCGCAGGTCCAGCAAAAGTTACAAAGAGTGGCGAAGGGCACTTTACTATTACTGATCCCGATAACCCTTTACTTGATATTCAAAAGCTAGATGAGCTAAAGGAGCTGGTTAAGAGGATTCGTACCAAAATGGTAGAGCTTAAGTACTAGTAGTATTATATGCATAACGAAACACATAACACTATGACTCGTTTTATAATCATTATATCCCTAATACTATTCTCTGCATCATATTCACAGGCACAAAGTTGCTATGGATTTCATTTAACCAAAGGGTGCGATGTTCGCGATACCGATGAGTATAAGAACTTTAGCGCATCGCGAAGCGTTATGGTTGAGGCTCAACGAACATATCAGTACCAGCTCACCCTTTACGGTGGGTACGACTACAAAGTTGGCTTGTGTACCGAAAAGGGCTATTACCCCATTCACTTTAAGATTATTAACGCTGATGACAACTCCGTTTTTTACGATAACTATGAGGACGATTATGTTGAAACAGTTGGTTTTACCAACGATAATACTCGCAACGTAATTATTGAGGTAACTCTACTGGCTTCGAAAATGGAGTTTAGGGACTCTGCTGATTTGCGGGCATGTTTAGGCATAGCCTTTTTCTGGCGAAAAGTTCCCAAACTGGGCTTTTAGATACATAATAGCAAACCTATGCGATACCTAGTAGTTTTTATAGCTATTCTAATTTTCTCTCATTCCAATTCTGTGTCGCAGAACCTGGTTGCTAACGGTAGTTTTGAGGAGTACTTTAAATGCCCAGAAAGCTTTACTGTAGACTACTCCAAGAAATTCTTACCCGCGTGGCGAATGCCAACCAAGGGAACTCCAGATTTTTTTCATAAGTGTAGCAAGTTTGATGTTGGTGTTCCCCAAAACTTTATGGGTAGTATTACTCCTCAGCAAGGCGAAGCTTACGTAGGACTGGTTCTTCTGGATACACCAACTGGAGTGCGTAAGGCTATTAACTATAGGGAGTACTTACAGGCTCCGCTCAAACAACCTTTACTTGTGGGTCAAAGGTATAGGGTTCGCTTTTACTACGCCTTGGCTCAAAACTCTACTTATAGCATTAATCGCCTAGGCGTTTTTCTATCAACTTTAATTGTTGAGGCAAAAAAGGGTGTGCTAAACGTTAAACCCCAACTGGAGGTCGATTCTCTTGTTTTTCCATCAGGTAATGGAGAGTGGGTTGAGTTTAACCAGGTGTTTACAGCAAAGGGCGGTGAGCGTTACATAACAATTGGCAATTTTTACCCTGATTCAAAAACCAATTATGCCAATAACAATATAGATGGGTTGCCCACAGTGTTACAAAAAAAGGTTTTAACAAACAGGGTATCCTACTATTACATTGATAACGTTAGCGTTGAGGCTATCCCCAACGAGGAGCCCAATGCCCCAACCCCTTTTGCTTCGTTTAAGCATTTTAGTAAGTTTCATATCGACTCTGTTATCTCCATGTCGCATAGAGGTGATGCCTTTATTCTAGACGAGCTTTACTTTATTTACTATGAGAATAGCTACGAAGTGCTAAGCCTTTTGCAAGGAGAGTTCCTTGCCCTTGTTCTAAAAGAGTATCCGGAGCGTAGGCTGGAGTTTGTGGCACTATTGTACGATAACGAAACTACCAACCAGCAAGCAGTAACGCGTGCACAGCGTTTTGTTAGCTACTTGGAAAAAAGGGGGATTGATAAAAGCCGAATTACTTATAGTACTTTGGATATGAAACCGTTTAGCTGCATTAAACATGTTTGGTTTAACGGTTACGATGTTACGCTGGCATCAAGGCTTATTGCCATTAGAATTCTATAGTTGTTGTAATAGCTTGTTTTGTGAAATTAATTGAGTAAACAATATAATTTGATAGTCATGGGTGAGCAAGTGTCATCTGATAATTGGAGCGGGAAAACAGTGCTTATTGTGGAGGATGATAGGTTTAACGCTCTAATTCTAGAGAATTTTGTTAAACCTACAGGAATTGGGGTTTTGGTTGCCGCCACAGGCGAGTTGAGCGTTGAAATGGCTCGGAATAATAAGGTGGACATTATTTTAATGGATATTAAGTTACCTGGGATTAGCGGGATTGAGGCAACGCACCAAATTCGTGAGTTCAATACAACGGTACCCATTATTGCGCAAACAGCTTACGCAACCGATACCGATAAGGAATCGGCTATTGCCGAGGGTTGTAATGGTTTTATAACCAAACCAATTAATCGCAAGGAGCTGTTAAGGCTTATGGGCGAGTTCCTAAAATAGTTCACTGATGTAGTGTGAGCTAAGCATATTATTGTACCTATTCTTGGGACCATACCTAAAATAATATTCAAGATATGATTAAAAGTAAGGGTACTATTGTTTCAGTAAGAATAACAGGAATTTATGTTGTTATTGGAGTACTATGGATTACTCTCTCCGATAGGGTTCTCCTATTTCTAGTTTCAGACATTGAGACTTTTACTAGGTATCAATCCTATAAGGGGTGGTTCTTTGTAGTAATTACCGCTATCTTTTTCTTCTTATTTGTTAAGCATCAGTTCCATGGCATAGCAAAACAGAATGCCAAGCTGGCCGATCTTAACGAAACGCTTCGAACCATACAAAACAGGTTACAGCTAACGTCGCAGGTTGCCAACATTGGCTTTTGGGACTGGGATCTAATATCCAAGGAAGTTTACTACTCGCCTGAATGGAAAGCACAGCTGGGTTTTGACGATAAGCTTATTGGTTCCAGCTTTTTGGAGTGGGAGAACCGATTGCACCCCTTCGATAAAGAGGAGGCACTTTGCGTGGTAAATGCCTATGTAAACAATCCTGAAGGATTGCTATCGCTCGAATTTAGGTTGAGGCATAAGGATGGAACGTATAGGTGGATTCTTTCACGGGGCTCGGTACTTCGCGATGTGTCGGGAAAACCACAGCGGTTAGTAGGGGTTCATCTTGATATCACCGATAGAAAAAGAGTGGAGATCAAGCTGGCCGAAAGTGAGAATAACTATAGGCTAATTTTTGAGAATAACCCATACCCCATGTGGGTATGCGATGTGAATACCCTCGAATTTCTTGCGGTTAATAGTGCCGCTTGCAGCAAGTATGGCTATACTAAGAGCGAATTTTTATCAATGACCTCCAACATGATTCGCCCAACCGAAGATTTGGCACCTTTTATTAAGGACATAATAAAGCCAGCGGTAGCCGTTGAAGGTCGTGGCGTTTGGCGACACGTACTTAAGAACGGACAGGTAATTCTTGTGGAAATATCAAAGCAAACCATAAGCTATTTTGGGCGGGAGGCCGACTTGGTTCTTGCACACGATGTTACTGATAAAATTGAAGCCGAGCGTGCTTTAGCACGTAGCGAGGAGAAATACCGGTTACTTTTTGATAAATCGCCATATGCAATATTTATTCATACTCCAGAAAGCGTACAGTTTGCCAATCAGGCCGCAATGCGTTTGCTAAAAGCAGAGCATGTAGAGCAGATAGTAGGGAAAAGCATTTTTAGCTTTTTTGGTGCCGACGCGCATTCGGAAATAGCCAACAGGTTGCGCATGCTTATGGAGGGAGAAAGTTTAGGCTCTCCTCTTGTTTCTAGAATTATAGACCTATCCAACAATCCGTTGGATGTAGAGCTAATATCAAACTTAATTGGAGAAGCCGATACAAAACTTGTGCAAACCATTGTTGTGGATAGAACTGCAGAGCAACAGGCTCTTGTAGAGCTAAGGCAGAGTCGTGAGCAGTTTGCCCAGTTTATGGATAACTTTCCAGGGTTTGCCTACATAAAAAGCAGTGATGGGAGGCACCTTTTTGCCAATCAAATGTTTAAGTACCTTACCTCTAAGGATATTACGGGGTTAAGGAATGTTGATATTTGGCCCGCCGACATGGCAAAGCAGCTGGATGCCAACGATAGTAAGGTGATACGCACAGGTCAGTCAATGACCTTTGTGGAGGATATTAATAGAGGGGGTGGGGACATACTTACTTTCCTTTCCATGAAGTTTCCCCTTGATGCTGCCGATGGGGAGAAGCTTATTTGCGGTGTTTCTATAGATATTACCGAGCAGGTAAATACAAACCGTAAGGTAAAATCGCTTAACTTGGAACTGGAGGAGATAATTGCGTCGCAGCAGCGGAGTAATGAGGTGGAGCACAATAGTATAGAGGTTTTTCTGCGCGTAATGGACAACCGCTTAAAATCGCCAATTCGTAGTATAAGCGGCTATAACAAGTACCTAATGGATTCGTTAGCAGCAAAGCTAACCGACGATGACAAGCAGATGCTCCAAAATGTGGAGCGGAGCATAACCTTCTTAAATATGCTGGTAGATAAGCTTGCCCTATACTCCCGGGTAGCCTTTAAAGAGCTTCATTTGCGCAGCGTTAGAATAGATTCAACGGTTGATGCCATACTTCGTCCCATTGCTGAGGAAACCAAGAGTAGCGGTGTAACTATTAAAAAGAGTATAGATGCATCCGATGCTGTTGAGGCCGATGAGGAGTGCTTATCTGTAGCACTAAAATGCTTGCTGGAGAATGCCCTTAAATACTCTAAACCCAACCAACCACTTGTTGTTGAGGTAGGTGTTATTCGTACCAATGCGGTTACCCAAATTTACGTTAAGGATAATGGAGAGGGTATTGCCCCAGAGCTAATACCATCCCTTTTCGATCCCTTTAAGCGCAGAGTAAATCCTGGGCAAGCATCATTGGGACTGGGTTTGGCCATAGCACAAAAGGCTGTTCAAAGATTTAATGGAGCCATTTTAGTTGAAAGTACGCTTAATGAGGGTTCAATCTTTACTATTGAGGTATAAACCATTGCCCTCTTGTTTTGTTTTATATTTGAGCGTAACATCCTGTGTTTGTTTAAGTTTGTATAAAATAATCTAAACAGCAATAATTATGGAGGCTCCCAATGCAAATCATCCAATTCTACTAGTGGAAGATAATCCGCTAGATGTGGATCTAACCCTTAGAGCCTTTGCCCGCCGAAAGCTTACCAATCCCATTCTTATTGCTCGTAATGGGGAGGAGGCCATACAATGGATAGAAAAGTGGGAGCAGGGCAGCGAACAGCCTGTTGTTGTTCTGTTGGATCTAAAACTTCCAAAAATTAGCGGATTAGAGGTTCTAAGTGCTCTAAAAAAACATCCAAAATACTATGCCATTCCTGTGGTGGTTCTAACAACATCGTCGGAGAATGATGATGTGAAGAAAGCCTATGAGTTAGGCGCAAACTCATACATAGTAAAACCAGTTGATTTTGATAAGTTTGTAGATGTTGCTGCAACTATAGAAATATACTGGACCATAATTAATCATCCCTCTCCATCCAAATAGATTATTGAAAATATACCATGCGAATACTTTACCTTGAAGATAATATTGCCGATGCCGATTTAACCGTTAGAGAGTTTAAGCGACAACGCCCCGACTACCAAATAACGGTTGTATCGCTGCTTAAGCATGCCCGTGAGCATTTGTGCAATGGATCTAAATTGTTTGATGCCGTTTTGCTTGACATGCACCTACCCGATGGCACTGGGCTGGATTTACTTCTGGATTTAGATAAAGCGGGTGTATCAATTCCTAGAGTGGTTCTAACGGGTTTTGGCGATGAGCTTACTGCCGTGGCTGCGCTTAAAGCAGGAGCCGACGATTACATTGTAAAAAAATCGGATTACCTTAAGAACCTTCCCGATGTAGTTGATACCATTCTCTCCAGGTCATCAACTCGAGTTAAGGCTAAGCTTAAGCGCTTGGGAATAATATTTCTTACAGCAAACAATTCCGATCAGGACGATATCATAGATTACTTTAAACGGTTTGCTCCATACCACTCCTTTTCTGTTGCCAGTTCAATTCCCGATGCTATGGAGCTGGTCTCGATTAATTGCGAGGAGCAGGTTGAGTGTCCGTACCACGTTTTGGTTATTGATTTTGATTCCTTTGGATTTTCGTCAATTGATATGGTTAAGCAGCTACGGCAGACCCCAGAGTTTAACCTTGCCATTGTGCTTATATCATCGCAAGGGCAGGAGGAACTTGCTGTGCAAGCCCTAAAAATTGGTGTTGATGAGTATTTGGTTAAGCGCCCTAACTACATAATGCGCTTGCCATCTATAATCGAAAGTGCGTTTCAGAAAAAGGAGCTTCAACGGGAGAAGGATGCGCTTAAGGAGAGCGAGGAGCGGTTCCGGTTGCTTGCCGAGAATGCTCAGGATATTATTTACCGCATCCAAATTAAGCCTAAGCTTAGGGTTACCTATATGAGTCCATCCTTTTTCCGCATAACAGGATATACCCAGCAGGAACTTTCAGAGAATCCAAACATACTCCTAAACCTTAAGCGTAGAAAACGGAAGGGGCTTGAGCGTGAGCTTAGCTCCGAGGCTTTTACTCCCATATCCGAAATTCTGTTTCCAAGTAAAAGCGGTAAGCTTATTTGGCTAGAACAGAAAACAAATGTGGTTAAAGATTCGGAGGGGAGAGTGGTTGCTCTGGAGGGAATTGCTCGCGATATTACAAAGCGAAAGCAGGCAGAACAGGAACTTAAGAGTAAGACGGAGGAACTTGATAAGTACTTTACTACCAGTCTCGATCTACTTAGCATATCCAATATAGCGGGTATATTTCTTAGGCTAAATCCCGAATGGGAAAAGGTTTTAGGTTACCCTATAAATGAGATTGTTGGGAAGCGGATAATAGACTTTGTACATCCCGATGATGTGGATAAAACCTTAGAAGCGCTATCCCTTTTAGCAGAACAGAAGGAGGTTTCGAATTTTGTAAATAGGTTTAGAACCAGTACTGGTAGCTACCGTTGGATAGAGTGGCGATCCTATGCTGAGGGGCGCAAAGTATATGCTGCTGCTCGTGATATTACCGATAGGGTTGAAGCAAATATGCTTAAAGATGCGGCATACAAAATTGCTCAGGCTTCCGAGAGAGTTAGTAACCTTCAGTCGCTCTACAAGGAGGTGCATTCCATTATTGCAGAGGTAATGCCTGCAAAGAATTTTTCCATTGCTCATTACGATAAGCCAAGGAATGTTATTAGGTTTCCTTATTTCTGCGATGAGTTTGATTCTCCTCATCCCGAAAGATCTTTTGGGAAAGGCCTAACCGAGTACGTTATACGTTCGGGGAAAACATTCCTGTGCAATAGGGATTTGGCTAACGAGTTGGCAAGTAGGGGTGAGATTGAGCAAATTGGCACCGTTCACCAAGTTTGGCTTGGTGTTCCGTTAAAAGATGATGAGAATATTATTGGTGTTATGATAGTACAGAACTATGAAACACCACTAGCATACGGCGAGCGCGAGAAACAAATGCTGGAATTTGTCTCGTTGCAGGTTGCAAAGGCCATTGTTCATCTTCGCTCCGAAGAGCAAGTGCTTCGTTCCGAGGCCCGATTACGTTCCCTTGTTAGCATTCTACAGCATAAGCGAGGCTCTATACAAGAGTTTTTGGACTACTCACTAAATCAGGCTATAGAGTTAACGGAGAGCCATTGTGGTTTTATTTTTAACTACTCCCAAAAAGAAAAAGATCTTGTTCTAATATCGTTGCATAAGGACAACTCTTTGGATTGCAGCAATATATTAGCCCAGAATATACGCGATACAGAGATATGGGAAAGGGTGGTTGCAAATAGGCGCGTTGCTCTTTACAATAATCTCATAGCCGAAAATCAGCCTATCCTTGGTTTTAGTAGTGCATCTGATCTAACAAAATTGCTGGTTATTCCTATTGTTGTAAAGGATACTGTAGTAGCAGTAGTGGGGGTGGCAAATAAGCAGGAGTACTACACGGAAACCGATGCGCTGCAGCTTTCTCTCCTCATGGAATCAGTGTTTAAGGAGATAGAGTCCATTAAGGCCGATGATCATATTGCTAAACTATCAACTGTAGTTGAACAGAGCCCCGTATCAATAATAATTACCGACCTTGATGCCAATATAGAGTATGTAAACCGTCAGTTTACCAAGATTACAGGTTACGGCTACCATGAGGCAATAGGACAGAACCCCAGAATGCTACAGTCTGGCAGAACTAGTAGCGAAACCTACCACGAACTATGGGGAACTATAAAAAGTGGCAAAATCTGGAGAGGGGAACTACTTAATAGACGTAAGGATGGAACTCTTTTCTTTGAGCGTGCAACCATTGCTCCAATTCTCGACGAGCAGGGGAACCCTGTTTCTTATGTATCCATAAAGGAGGATGTTACAAAGCAGAAACAGATGGAGCAAGAACTTGTTGAGGCTAAGGAACGGGCACAGGAGAGCGACAAACTTAAAACTGCATTTCTCCACAACATGTCACACGAGGTAAGAACACCCATGAATGCCATTATGGGCTTTGCCGAGCTTATGGAGCTTAACCAAAACGACCCCGAAATACTTATTGAATACTCCAAAATAATAAGGCAGCGCTCTTCCGATTTACTTGACATTATTACCTCTATACTTGACATTTCAAGGTTAGAATCGGGATTAATGAAACCTTATGTTGAGAAGTGTAACCTCAATAGGGTAATAAAAAATTTGGCCGAAGAGTTTTCTACTTACCTAACCACAGTTCGTAATAACGATGTTGTTCTAATTGCAAAGGAAGCACCAGATGCTTTCCCCAGCGACATTCTAATAGATGTATCAAAGGTTAAGCAAGTTCTCACCCATTTGCTTAAGAATGCAGTAACATTTACTTTTCATGGTCACATTGGCTTTGGTGTATCATCATTTACTCGCAAATCGGTTGTACTTTACGTAACCGACACGGGAATAGGCATTGCCGACGATATGAAGGAGGCCGTTTTTGAGCGTTTCCGTCAGGCTCTTACTGCCGATAATGCCTACACCGAAGGCTTAGGACTAGGTTTACCCATAGTAAAGGGTCTTGTTGATGTTATGCAGGGCAGGCTAACCTTTATTTCTGAGCTAAAAAAGGGGACATCGTTCTTTATTGAGATACCCTATAAGTTGCCCGAAATTCACGATGAGGGAACCCCTATAGACGAGCCAAGATCATTAGCTCAAAAGCGTATTCTGGTTGTGGAAGACGATATAGGGAATGCGGAATTTTTTGCTCAGGTAATATCCAATTTAGAGGCCGAGGCCACTATTGCGCACACAGGGGAAGAGGCTTTGTCCTACGTAAAATCGGAAAAATCCTACGACCTTGTTCTTATGGATCTTAAACTCCCCGATACCAATGGCTTCGAGCTAACCCAACTAATAAAGGGGGTTACTCCTAACGTGCCTGTTGTGGTTCAATCGGCTTACGTAGAGGACACCGATAAGGAACAGGCTTTTAGAGCTGGTTGTATTGATGTTATGGCAAAACCAATAACCAAGGAACGATTGACTACTTTGCTAAAACACTATTGCTTGTAGCAATTTTATTGCTGCCAAGTCAACTTAAAAGGAGAGCACCATGAACTCGATGTCCCCAAAAGATTACAGGTTCCAGCTTGGGGTACTTGTAATTGCAATAAGCCTTTTGGCTATGGTTGTTGGTGTTTACTACTATAGGCACGAGAAGCGGGTGGTTATATCCGAAGCTTACAAGGATTTGGATGCCATTGCCAATTTAAAGCAGAACCAAATTGTGCAATGGCAAAGGGAGCGATTGTCCGAGGCTGTTTTCTTCTCCACAAACGAGTCTTTGGTTAAGGATATAAACAGGATGACTAGTGGCGCTAAGGGAAATTATATGTCGGTAAGGAAACCGTTGCAACACTTGCTCTCCGATAACCGTTACGAGAATATTTTTATTTCCGATACCGCTGGGAACCTAATCTTTAGTCTCGACTCAACTTTTACTGTAGCCGATAGCGTTACATTGCAGTTTGCCTTTGATGCATTAAAAGGCCATGCCATTGTACTAAGCGATTTTTACCTGTGTCCATACCATAAGACTATTCATTTTGATATTGTTGCTCCAGTAAAGAATGGGCAAAACCATGTTGTTGCCCTCCTCTATTTTAGGGTAAACCCTAACGACTACTTGTACCCGCTCATTAAAACGTGGCCAACACCTAGCACCACTGCCGAAACCATTATTGTTCGTACCGATGCCGATAGTGTAACTTTTGTAAACGAGGTGCGGCACTGGGAGGGTACTGCGCTTAAGCTACGCAGGCCAATTACGGAGCATAGCCTTCCAGCCGTACAGGCCGTTTTGGGCAATACGGGGATGTTTATTGGTGTGGACTACCGTGGAGAAACCGTTATCTGCGATTTACGCAGTATCCCGGGTACAAACTGGTTTATGACAACCGAAATTGATATGGATGAGGTGCTGGCCAGTTTGTATGGCAAGGTTGCCTTTCTTGCCGCGCTTTTGGTTGTTATTGTGCTATTCTTTGGCGTTTCTCTGGCGCTGATATACAGCTTTAGGCAGCGTAATTTGTACAAGCAAATGCTCGATAGCAAGCAACGGTTACACCTATCGCAAGAGGAGTACAAAGCAATTCTTTACAGCATTGGCGATGGGGTAATAACCACCAATAAGTTGGGCCTGATTGTACAAATGAATCCAGTTGCAGAGCTGCTTACAGGCTGGACCGAAGCGGAAGCAAAAGGGCTAAATCTAAGCACCGTTTTTCATATTATTAATGAGGATACCCGCGCTAGTGTTGAGAACCCAGTTGATAGAGTATTGCGCGAAGGCGTTGTGGTGGGGTTAGCCAATCACACGTTACTTGTAAAAAAGGATGGGCAGGAGATACCCATTGCCGATAGCGGTGCTCCAATAAAGGATGAGCAGGGAAACATTACTGGTGTAGTCCTCATCTTTAGGGATCAAACCGATGAGCGTAAGGAGCACAAGCTCCTAAG
>DHVO01000194.1 GCA_002412705.1 Bacteroidales bacterium UBA5206
AAAACAGAGCTAAATGCCGAAGACTCAATGTGTAAGTTTGACGAGATACATATAACCAACATCATTCACAACCTGTTAGATAATGCGCTCAAGTATAAAAGCGGTACACCCGAAATAACCGTTATTACCAAAACCGCCTCAAAAGGGATTGTAGTATCGGTTAAGGATAATGGCATTGGCATTAGCAAGGATAATCAGCGCCGAATATTTGAGCAGTTTTACCGTGTGCCAACTGGTAATGTTCATAATGTAAAAGGATTTGGACTTGGGCTTAGCTATGTGAAGAAGATAGCCGAAGCTCATGGTGGTAAAATTTGGGTTGAGAGCGCAGTTGGTGCTGGAAGTACATTCTCCATTTTCTTACCTAAAAATGGTCCTGAAGAGGACGCTAAATAACTAATCATACAGCTATGGAAGACAGAAAAATTAGAATCCTACTAGCAGAGGACGACGAGAACCTAGGCCTTCTATTAAAAGAATACCTTAACGCTAAAGGTTTTGAAACAGATCTTTATGTTGATGGTGAAAAGGCCTACAAGGGGTTTCAGAACAACTACTACGATATCTGTATTCTTGATGTAATGATGCCCATAAAGGATGGTTTTACCCTTGCCAAAGATATTAGAATGGTTGAAAGCAGTATGCCCATTCTGTTCCTTACCGCAAAATCGATGAAAGAGGATGTACTTGAAGGCTTTAACATTGGAGCCGACGACTACATGACCAAACCCTTTAGCATTGAAGAGCTTTTGGTAAGACTTGAGGCTATACTACGTAGAACCCGCAAGGATGGGCAAAACAACAGCCAAAATGTGTACAAAATTGGCAAATACACATTCGATGCAACCAAGCAAACACTTGAACTTGACGACGAGGTTAGGCGCCTTACCACAAAAGAGTCTGAGCTGCTCCGATACCTATGCGTTAACAAGAATGCGGTTCTAGACAGAAACTTTGCGCTTAAAACCATTTGGGTTGACGATAGCTACTTCAATGCCAGAAGCATGGACGTTTACATCACCAAGCTAAGGAAATACCTAAAGGACGATACCTCTGTGGAAATTATCAATGTAAGGGGGAAAGGTTTTAAGCTTATAAGTTAGCTTAGCCATAACTTTTGTCAACTTTTTTCGTTTAACTAGAAGCAAACACGCCCAATGGCAGTGCCCGTATTGTTTTATTCGGGTAATTGTTGTATTATTATGGTTGGTTAAATAGATCTTTACGCAAAGTAGTTGGAAAAATGAACGATATGGAAAAGATTGTTATTGAACCCACTTTAGAAACGCCCAAAGTAGTACTAGACAGTGAGTCTAGCGTAATTGAGATATCGGGGAACTCATTGCCTGAGGATGTACACTCATTCTACTCACCCATCATTTCATGGTTGGATGAGTATAAAATCCAACCCAATCATCGCACCGAAGTAGTATTCAACTTTGAGTACTACAACACCTCTTCGTCAAAAATGATTCTGCGCATACTTGAAAAGTTCAGGGAAATACACAGAAAAGGATTTGACGTTGAAGTACAGTGGCACTACATGGAAGACGATGAAGACATGATTGAGGCTGGCGAAGATTACTCTGAGAACATTAAGGTGCCATTTAAGTTTATTTCTCATCCTCGTAAATAGTTAAATCCGTAATTCTTATCCAAATGTCTAGCACCCTTATTAGGCTAAAGCTATTAGCAACAAAAATCTCAGGGGGTTTTCCCGAAACTGAAAAGTTGGAGGAGAAAGAAGAGAATCTTCGTAGAGAATACGAAGATTTTACTGCTTTTGAGAATTCGGAAGAGCTACAGAACTACCAGAATCTCAAGCAGTGGGCTGAGTCTGCTGAGCCCGTTAATGAGAAAAAGCAGCTAGAGGCCTTAACCTATAAAGGTTCCGAAGAACAAAAGTTAGAGCAAGAACTTGCCGCGCTAAGCAAACAAAAGGCACTAAAGAACTACCTTAAACTTAAGGATTCCGACACCATAAAATTCTTTGAAGAGTTTAAGCAATCGGGCAAATACGAGGAGTATAAAACCCTTACCGATTTTGTTAAAAGTGCTCAATACAAGGCCAATAGGAGCGCATACAAAAAAAGCAACTCCGAGGAGTACCAAAAGGAACTCTCCCTTAAACAACTAAAGAACAATGCATCGCTTAAGCGATACGAGAAGTTATTAAAACAGTCGGAAGTAAAAGATTACTACTCCATTAAAGAGTCCGATACCCTAAAGCGCTTCATCGAAGTAAAAGCTTACGTAGAATCGGATGAGTTTAGGAAGAAGAAGGAGTACCTCCAATCAAAGAACAAGTTTGAGCAAACCGAATCTTATAAGAAGCTTCAAGAGTTTAATAACCTTAAAAACTCGGAGAAAATTAAGTGGTACTTCAAAACTAAGGGTACCAATAAATTCGATAAACTTAAGGAATGGGAGCTAACCTTTTCCGATGATTTTGAGGGCAAAACACTGGATACAAGCAAGTGGATTACCCGATACTTTTGGGGAGAAGCCATACTAAACAAGGGCTACTCTATGGCCAATGAGAATCACTGCTACACAGAGGGACAAAACCTTAAGCTGGATAGCAGTAGGCTAACCATTGAAACAAGGAGAGAAGAGGCAAGTGGGCTTGCTTGGGATGCCAAATTTGGATTTGTACCCAAAACATTCAACTACACCTCGGGTATTGTTACCACAGGTAACTCCTTTAGGCAAAAACATGGGAAGTTTGAAGCCAAGGTTAAGTTCTCCGATTCCAAGGGAATTTACCATGCGTTTTGGCTCGTGGGCGATAAAATGCTACCTGAAGTAGATGTGTTCCGTAAAAGAGGGAATAAGCAGAATATTCAAGGCGCCTACTTTTGGCAAAATGGCGAAGCCAACAAGCACAAAAAGAGCGTTGCCGATGTTAGCGTAGATCTTTCTAAAAAAGCATACATCCTTAGCATTGAATGGACCGAAAAACATATAACTTGGTTTGTAAACGGTATTCCTTTTAAAGAGCAAACCAATAATCTACCTGAAACTCCGCTATACGTAGCATTATCGTCGGGGGTAACAAATGATGTGGCCGATCTTAACGTTCCTGCAACCCTTGAGGTTGACTGGGTGCGCTGCTGGAAAAAAGTACTCTAGGTTTTAGTTTTATAATAATTAGAATTGACAAGCCCCATTTGGACAATCCAAATGGGGCTTGCTTTTATGGTTTAATTGGTGCTAAAATAACATTAGAGCAACTACGTTAAGGTTTGTCCTAAACCCATCGGAATAGGTCTCCTTGGTATCGAAAGTCCATGTCCATCGTGTAACCTGCTCACCTTTTTCTATGGGAATATAAACGGTGGGCCTTGTACCAACCTCTACCCCACTTTCATCGAAAAACTCCTCCTCGTAATCGGCAACTAACACACCCCGGGCCTGCAACAACAAGTTCATATGATTGGCTTGGACTATACGGGAAATGGGTTCAACATCGGCGGGCTTAATTGCGCCCCTCATCAATAGGTAATCGGTAATTAATACGCTGGTTTGGCTCAGAATGTTGGCAGAGATAACTAGTTCATCGTTAGCAAAGTGAAATGGATTGCTAAGCCCCGATAAGCTACCAATTAGCTCAAACGCACCTAGGTTGCTTTTTTTACGTTTAGCAAAATCATAGGCAAGTTCTATTGCACCACCCGTTATGTCTGTTGTTTGAAACGTAATGAGTGCATTCTCCCTGTAACGGTGCATAACCTGTCGGGGATGGGCAATATCAACAAGTGTTACGTGCACGCCATTGTTAACAAGTTCGGTTAGTGGAATATCCAAAAGCCATCCACTACCTAATATGCGAACTTTTTGGGTACCCGTTCTAGCTACAGCATCAAGTATATACTCCTTTGTTTTAGATAAATGCCCTTTCCAGCTCCCCTCTTCCCCAAGGAAACGCCTCATTATTCCCGCTTGGCCAGAATAGTAGCCCATGCGGTATAGCATATACCTGTACTTTATGTTATTGCTCCAACTCATAAGGCTATGAACGAGTATAAAAAAAGCGGTTGAGAACAACCGCTAATCCATTTTAAGCACGGCAAGGAAGGCCTGCTGTGGAACCTCCACAGAACCAACCTGGCGCATACGTTTTTTACCCTTTTTCTGCTTCTCAAGTAGCTTACGCTTACGCGATATATCGCCACCATAACATTTGGCCGTAACATCCTTGCGGAGCGCCTTTATGGTCTCGCGTGCAATAATTTTTGCACCAATGGCGGCCTGAATAGCAATATCGAACTGCTGCCGAGGAATTAGCTCCTTTAGCTTCTCGCACATCTTACGACCAAAATCGTATGAATGGTCGCGGTGAATAAGCGACGACAGCGCATCAACAGGCTCTCCATTCAAAAGAATATCGAGTTTAACAAGCTGAGCCTCCTGGTAACCATCAAGATAGTAGTCGAACGAGGCATATCCCCTAGAGATAGATTTTAGCTTATCGTAGAAGTCGAAAACAATCTCACTCAGCGGCATAGTTAGGGTTAGCTCTACCCTATCGGATGTTAAGAACACCTGATTACGAAGAATTCCCCTTTTATCGATACAGAGCTTCATTACTGATCCCAGAAACTCGCTTTTGGTGATAACCTGCGCGTTAATGGTTGGCTCCTCAATATAGTCTATAATGGTTGGACCTGGTAAACCACTTGGATTGTGCACCTCAATAATATCGCCCTTGGTTGTATAAACCTTAAACGAAACGTTGGGCACAGTGGTAATAACGTCCATGTCGAACTCACGGTACAAACGCTCCTGAATAATCTCCATATGCAGCAGGCCAAGGAACCCGCAGCGGAAACCAAAACCTAGAGCTACCGAGGACTCCGGCTCAAAGGTGAGCGAAGCATCATTAAGCTGAAGCTTCTCCAGCGAAGCACGTAAATCCTCATACTCATCGGCCTCAACGGGATAAACCCCAGCAAACACCATTGGTTTTACATCTTCAAAACCAGCAATGGCACTTTTACATGGCTTTTCTTTATGCGTAACGGTATCGCCTACCTTTACCTCTTTTGAGTCCTTTACACCCGAAATGATGTAACCCACATTTCCTGCACTAAGCTCACTACGCGGGTGCATTTTTAGCTTTAGAACGCCTATCTCATCGGCATCATACTCATGTCCCGTGTTAAAAAACTTAACCTTATCACCCTTCTTAATTGTACCATTAAAAATCTTGAAGTAAGCAATGATTCCGCGGAACGAGTTAAACACCGAGTCGAAAATAAGCGCCTGAAGAGGTGCATTAGGATCGCCAGCAGGAGCCTTAACACGGTTTACAATGGCTTCAAGAATTTCATCTACGCCAACCCCAGTCTTAGCACTGGCAAGTATAATCTCCTCCTTTTTGCAACCAATAAGATCGATAATCTGATCCTGAACATCCTCAACCATAGCAGCCTCCATATCGATCTTGTTGATTACAGGAATAATCTCCAAGTCGTGGTTAAGCGCAAGGTAAAGGTTTGAAATGGTTTGTGCCTGAATGCCCTGCGAAGCGTCCACTATAAGTAGAGCCCCCTCGCATGAAGCAATGGCGCGAGACACCTCGTAGGAAAAGTCAACGTGACCTGGGGTGTCTATTAAGTTAAGTGTATATTTTTGCCCGTTAAACTCATAATCCATCTGAATGGCATGGCTCTTAATGGTAATGCCCTTTTCGCGTTCAAGATCCATGCTATCCAAAACCTGATCCTGAAACTCCCGCTCGCTGAGGGTATTTGTCCTCTCAAGCAGCCTGTCGGCCAGCGTGCTCTTTCCGTGGTCAATGTGGGCAATAATGCAGAAGTTCCTAATGTTTTCCATTGTTGTTTCTTATTGGACTGCAAAGATATCTAAAAAAGAGGAATGGAGAATACTCTTACCTCGAAGCAAGTAACATAAATTACCCTAAAATATAGCTTTGCACAAAGACTGAATAGCTAAAGGGGTTGAATCTATACCATAAATCTCATAAATTAGGGATTTATGGCTGACCCTATTTTTCCAAGTAATCTTTATGAACTGCTTATATAATCAATTGTTGGTACAGTTTGTTTATTTATAAAAAGGCATAAAAATGATGAATACAGAATTGAATACCATACTTCTTTCCGCCTATGAGCATATGGAACATATGGTTCTTATTACCAATAGTAAGGGCATCATAGTATATGCAAACAACGCTATTTGTAACCTTTATGGTTACACAAAAGATGAACTAATAGGAGCCTCGTCCGATCTATTTGATGCAAAGCTCTATCCCCCACAGCACATCGAGAGCATTAAAACAACCCTATTGAAAGGGGAAACCTGGAAGGGAGAACTTATAAACAGAACAAAAAACGGTGATTTGCGCTGGGAGAAAGCAACCATAACTCCCATTAGTATTGACGGAGAGGGTTCCTACTATATCGCCATTAAAGAGGATATAACGTGCTTGAAACAGAAAGAGGAGAAAGAAAAACTCACCGATAAGCTTTACGAATCCATAGTTGAGATGATGCCCTTAATGGTATCCCGTTTCAACGAAAAAGGTGTGCTGTCCTTTGTTAACAAGCACTACGCAACATTTTATGGCAAAACTAAGGAGGAGCTAATTGGGCATAGCATTTACGATTTTATTGATAATGACAGGAAAAAAAAGGCAAAAGCCGATTTTGCCAAGCTAACAAGAGACGTCCCCATGCGGGATGCCGTACATGTGCTCCCAAACGCCAAGGGCGATATTAGGTGGATTAGGTGGATTGATAGGCTCCTGTTCGACGATGATACGGGCAGTAAAGAGTACCAATCCATAGGTCTTGATGTAACAGATGTAAAACAAGCTGAGATTAAGCTGCAAATAGCACAGGAGAAGTACCAGACTACGCTCAACAGAATGAGTGATATGATTCTACTTCTAAACAAGGATTTAACCATTATCCTTTCCAACGAATCGGCAAAAAAGTGGAGTAAAACGGCTCTAGGAACTTCGGATATTGAGGGGAAATACCTATACCATGTAATTCCCACTATGCCCGATTGGATAAAGACTATGTTTAAGAAAGCCTTTGTTACAGGAGAAACCTATGTGCTTGAGGACTCGCAGGAAATTAGCGGACTATCATACAGCTTCGACTTGAAAATAATACCTGTTGTTGCCAATAAAATAGTTGATAATGTAATACTTGAGGTAAAAGATGTTACACAGATTAAGGAAACCCAGCAGGCTTTGGCCAAACGCGGAAGGCGCTTGCAAACCATAATACAAAGCTCTGCTGTTGGTATTGGCCTGCTAGACACAAACGCTAGGTACATATTTGTGAATAAACAGTACGAAGCAATGACCGGCTACTCCCGCGAAGAGCTAATGGGTAAAAGCGTAATGGGCATTACTCACCCCGACGATTTACCCAAATCGGGAGAGTACCTAAACCAGCTCCTAAGCCGAAAAATTAATGAGTACCACATTGAGAAGCGATACATTAACAAGCAAGGCGATCCCTTTTGGATTGACCTGCACGTTTCGCCAATACTAGATGAGCACAACAATATTGTAGAGGTTATTGGCATAATTACCGATATATCGGACAGGAAAAAGCTACAAGCAGAACAGTACGAGAAGGAGCAGGCTCTACTACAGCTGAATAGCACAAAGGATAAGTTCTTCTCCATTATAGCCCATGACCTTAAAGGCCCATTTAATGCAATTTTAGGGTTTACAGAGCTCCTAAAGGAATCGGTTGAGAATGGGGACGTAGAAAGTTCTAAAAACTACGTGGAGAACCTAGATTTGTGTACCTCCCGCACCTACGGACTGTTAGATCAGCTCTTAACCTGGTCTAGAGCAAACTCGGGTCGCCTCCCCTACAAACCAGAG
>DHVO01000082.1 GCA_002412705.1 Bacteroidales bacterium UBA5206
TGCTTGTTGGACATTTTGTTGCTGCAGCATTTCAATTTAGGCTAATAAGCAGGCACATTGTAAGTGGAGTAAAGTCCTTTTCGTTACGTAGAGCCTGGCAAGTTGCAAAGCAGAACTATAGATTCCCGCTTTTTCTTATGCCCGATCAGCTACTCAATGAGCTTTCGGTGCAATCGCCAGTGCTGCTGCTGCAAGCCTTTTTCTCGTCATCGGCAGTTGGTTTGTATGCGCTACCACAAAAGTTCTTAAGTCTGCCGGTAGCCATGGTTGGCAACTCCATTGGGCAGGTTTTTTTCCGCAAGGCAGCAATCCTTTCCGATGGTACGCCGGAGCTATCCCTTATTACTCGTAGGCTATTCCGGTTCCTTTTCTGGTTGGGTGTAGTTCCTTTCTCTGCACTAATGGTTTTTGGCGATGCCATTTTTGATCTGTTTTTTGGAGCGGAGTGGGTGCAGTCGGGCCTTTACGCGCAGCTAATTAGTCCTTGGTTGCTGTTTGTGCTAATTGGTTCGCCGCTATCAAAGCTCTTTACTGTTCAGCAGCGTCAGGGGCAGAGCTTAGTGCTTAACGCATCGCTTTTCTGCCTGCGTGTGGCAGCGTTGCTAGTTGGCAGCCTTGCTTTTGGGTCGGAGGCAATTGCCGTTGGCCTTTTTGCTGCGGTAAGCTTCTTTTTTTGGGTTTTTCTCGCATTCTATAATTTAAGGCTTGCACGGGTTGGCGTTTTGCCCTTGGCCATTGAGGTGGTTCTGGGATGGGGCGTAACTTGCGCGGCTCTTTTTATGGTGCGTTTAATGATATTGTAGATTATGGCAGATTCTCCCGGCGAATTTACGTTTATCCCAGAGTATCGGTATGGTGGTGCATGGCACTCTAGTAGCGGTATCTGGGTAAAGGGTTACGCGCACCTTCCATCGGGGGAACTATTGCAGGGGGCTGATTTTGCCAGTAGGTTAGCGCTTTGTGCCAACCGTGAGTTGCTTTGCCAGTTGGCGGCTTCGCTTAATGGCCGTTTTTGTGCGGTGGGAACGCTTCCTTTTGGCTCGTTTGCCTTGGTTGATAGGGTAAGAGGGCTCCCCCTGTTCTACAGCGGTGGTGGGAGTGACAGTGTAGTTGTGTCGGATTCTCCTTACGCATTAGCCGATATAAAAGCAGGGCAGGACGATGTGGCTATGCTTCAGCTTCAATCGGCTGGCTATGCATTGGGCAGTAGAACCCTGTTTGCCAATGTGCGACAGGTTGAGGCTGGTTGCTTCACTTTGTTTCAGGATGCGGGCACTAGCAGTGAGCGCTACTTTAGTTTTAGTGCCGATGCCCTATCTTCCATTAGTTTTAACGATGCCGCCGCAATGCTAACCTCTGCGCTGGAGAATAGCATGAAGCGAGCAATGCAGTTTATTGGCGATAGGCCTATTGCTGTTCCACTTAGCGGGGGGTACGATTCCCGCTTTATACTGGCATGGCTAGTGCGCAACGGGGTTAAGAATGTTACGGCTTTTACTTACGGAAGTGCCAGTAGTCCTGAGTTTGCCGTGGCCAAAGAGGTGGCTCGGCGCTTGGGTGTAAAATGGATTCCTGTAGTTTACAATGAATCGTTGATAAAGGGATTAGCTCAGCAGCCTGGTTTTGATGAGTATGTGTTGTTTGCATCGGGTGCGGCCTCAATGCCTTTTTTTCAGGATTACCCAGCACTTAATGCCCTACGTTTTGCTGAGAACACTGTGTTTATTGCTGGTCATTCTGGCGATTTTGTTGCCGGTAGCCATCTTTCCCCTTTTCAGGATAGGATGGGACGGAGGATTTTACTGACAAAGCTGTTTAGTAACGTTTATCGATACTTTGGTGACAGTAAATTGCAGCGTAAAATGTTGTATCAACAGTTAGAAAACCATTATGATATGTTGGGGGCGGCCATTCCTTTTACACGCCTAGAGGCCATAGATTATGCGGAGCGCCAAGCAAAATTTATTGTGAACTCGTGCAGGGCATACGATTTTTTTGGGCATACCACCGTTCTTCCCCTTTTTGATGCAGAGATTGTTGATCTTTTTAAAGTGTTACCGTTTAAATATAGGTTTCTAAAGCCTTTATATAATAGAGTTCTTGTTGATTCTTACTTTTTGCCTTCTGGTGTTGTGTTCGCAAAGGAATTGCAGGCAACAAAACAACAGGTTTATGCTGCCTTTTTTAAAGGCATAGTGAAGCGCATCTTGGGTCGAATGATAAACGCACGCCCACCCTCTGATACAATTGGGTATAATGCTATAGCATGCGAGTTGTATAAAAATGCTGGTTTAGAACTCGATAGGTATTACACCAGTTTAAATATTCCAATTATTAAATGGTATTGCGATTTTTTTGCAAAAAAGTTTGGCTCTTCCCATTGTGAATATTGAAATATCTATTACATTTGCACTCGCAAAAACGGTGGATGTAGCTCAGCAGGTTAGAGCGTCGGATTGTGGTTCCGAAGGTCGTGGGTTCGAGCCCCATCTTCCACCCAGCAAAAAAGCCCTTAGTTTAAACGCTAAGGGCTTTTTCTTTTTATGTGCTTGGCTGGGTTGTTCTACCTAAAAGGTGCCATTCTGCAAAGCCTTTTTTGGTGATGGTTATTTTTATTTTGAGTGATCCAAATCACCTAATCTAAGGGCTTATGTGTTGGTTATAAGTGTATTAATATCTACCTTAGTGTATGTGAAAATAATCTTTAAACCCCATGATGCGTAGCACAAAATCTGTTGTTAATTTGGTGGGCGATTGGTATTTGGCGCACAATCCTAACTTTTTTTATAGGGATGTGGTGTTCTTCTATATGCTACAAACACGGAAAAAGAACCAACAATTCCTTTCTTTCTACGACTTATTTGTTCAGCAAATTGACGTTAAGCTCCTCGAGGAGCAATCGGATGAACCTATAACTCGTTCTCACGCCTGTTTCTTCTTTAAGAACTAGAGGTAAAGCATGTGTAAGAACAGCTGCTTGCATTATTAGAAATGCAATGTGCTTTTTATCCTTCCCTTGCACTAAGTACCCCTAAATGATTTAAATTGCAGATTATTAGATTCTGTTTTTTGTTTAATAATCTGTGCGAATATGAAAATACTATTTGTGTTGGCGCTTTCCCTTTGCTCACTTTTTGTGGCTGCGCAGGAGAGCGCCTTAATTATTGTTGATGTTCAGGAGTTCTACTTTGAGGGTGGAGCATCGGAACTGGTTAACCCAATTCCTGCTGCCGAGAATGCGGCAAGGCTAATTGAAGCCTGTAGAGGTAAGGGTATCCCTGTAATACACGTTAAGCATAAGTTTGAGCCAGGCGGCGATATTCACCCCCTTGTTGCTCCTGCAGGTGGCGAGAAGGTATTCACTAAATCGCAGGTAAATGCATTTGTTGGTACCGATTTAAAGTTACATCTAGATTCGCTAGACGTGAAGCGAGTAATTATTTGTGGCATGCAAACGCACATGTGCGTTGAGGCTGCCGTACGTGCTTCTGCTGATTTTGGGTATCAGGTAATGCTTGTTCACGATGCATGTGCTACAAAGAATGTTAAGTGGGATACTGTTGAGGTGCCAGCGTACATGGTACATGCATCTACTTTGGCAACGCTTAGAAACTATGCTAAAATTCTTAGCACAAACGAATTTTTGGAATCAATCCAATAAAGAGAAAGCCCCAATTCTGGGGCTTTCTCTATTTAAATATTGGTTGGGCAAAGGCCGCTACATCATCTTCGGTAATCTCTTTGTTGCAGAGAATTATTAAGCGTTCTATTACATTGCGGAACTCCCTGATGTTCCCTGACCAATTAATGGCTTTAAGGGCGCTTATTGCACCCTCTGTTATGGTTTTGGGCTGTGTGCCGTACTCTGCGCATATTAGCTCTATAAAGTGGGAGGCTAGCAGAGGAACGTCTTCAATCCTGTCGTTAAGGCTAGGTACTTGAATAATTATAACGCTTAGCCTGTGGTAAAGGTCCTCGCGGAAGTTGCCTAGCTCAATCTCCTTTTGCAGATTTTTATTGGTTGCAGCCACAATGCGTACGTTTACGCTTATATCCTTATCGCTACCAACTCTCGATATTTTGTTCTCCTGAAGCGCTCTAAGAACCTTTGCTTGGGCGCTAAGGCTCATGTCGCCAATCTCATCAAGGAAAAGCGTGCCGCCATCGGCTTGCTCAAACTTGCCCTTACGCTGCTTAATGGCCGATGTAAAGGCTCCTTTTTCGTGTCCAAATAGCTCGCTCTCTATTAGCTCCGATGGGATTGCGGCGCAGTTTACCTCAACAAAAGGCATGTCGGCGCGGTTGCTCTTCTCATGTAGCCAGCGGGCTACTAGCTCTTTCCCCGTTCCGTTAGAGCCGGTAACAAGTACGCGAGCCTCGGTGGGGGCAACCCTATCAATTATGTCCTTTACCTTGGTAATGGCTGCCGATTCGCCCACTATATCGTAGGTTTTGTTAACCTTGCGCTTTAGCGTGCGGGTTTCCTTAATAAGATGATTCTTATCGGTGGCGTTGCGTATGGTTATTAGCAGGCGGTTAAGGTCAAGGGGTTTCTCAATAAAATCGAAAGCGCCTTTTTTAATGGCCTCAACGGCAGTATCGATGTTGCCGTGCCCCGATATCATTACAACAGGCGTTTCGGCCGAATGCTCTTGCAGCTTTTCCAGAACTTCAATGCCATCCATTTGGGGCATCTTGATGTCGCAAAGAACAATGTCGAAGCTGCCATTCTTAAAGCACTCCAAGCCAGTAATGCCATCTTCGCATGCTTCAACTTCGTAGTTCTCGTATCCCAAAATATCAATGAGGGTGTTGCGAATGCTCCTCTCATCATCAATAACTAAAATCTTGGCCATTGTGTGCTTGTTTTGATGCGCGCGGCATCGGAGTTACTGTTAGTTGCTAAATCCATTGTGGTGAATCATCTTCCAAATTGCGCCTTCCTTTAGTGCATAGGTTGATTGGTGCATTTGGTGTATGCCAGTTCTTTTAAGAATAAACCGTGTGAATATTGTGGCTAGCACAATCATCTCAACCCTTAGCGGCTCAAGTCCGGGAATTCTGGTGCGCTGCTCCTTGGTAGAGTGTACCAGCTCCCTGTGCAGCTCAAGGTAGCAATCGAAGGGAAGGTCAACGCTTACCTGTCCGTTTACATTGATTTTTCCGCGCTGGGCAAGTATGCTTCTGTAGGTATCAAAGGAGCCTGAGCTGCCAACAAGCCTAGTGGGCTTGTATAGCTCGCATGCCTTAAATAGCGGCTGTAGCGCATTCTCAAGGTAATCCTCAACGTGCGAAATTTCCTCTATGGTGATTGGATCCGACGGGTTGAAAAGCTGTAGAAGCCTTGATATGCCCAGGTCGAAGCTTTTTAGCCAGTAGTGCTTATTGGCATCGGCAATAATTAGCTCGTTACTTCCACCCCCAATATCGAGTATAAGCGATTTCTCTTCGCCAAGTGGAAATGCCTGCCGCACTCCGTAGTATATAAGCTCTGCTTCCTGACTGCCATCAATAACGTTAACCTGCAAACCAAACCGGTTGTATATCTCCTGCACAAACTCCTTCCCGTTGGCTGCGTTGCGGGTTGCCGATGTGGCAAAGGCAAACACGCGTTCGGCCTCAAACGATGCTGCTGTCTCCATGTGCTTTGCAATGGCATCCAGTCCGCGGGTTTGTGCTTCGGCGGTAATTAGCTTTCGATTTATTCCTCCCTCTCCAAGTTTTACTCCTAGTTTACCGCTGTGAATAATCTCGTAACTACCGTTACCCTTTGTTTCTGCAACTAGCAGATTAAAGGTGTTTGTTCCAAGGTCAATAATGGCAATGTTCATAGGGGTAATTTTATACTTGGTAAATATAATAATTCAGAGAAGTATTCCTAATGCTTGATGAGTTTTTGTTTTGTCAATCCCTCTGGTGCTGGTTCATTATCAGCACTATCTACCTCCCAATACCCCATTCCCCATAGAACTGATCTAGGAACTGCTCCATAAAATCGTGGCGCTGCTGCGCAAGTTCCTTTGCAGTTTGGGTGTTCATTCTGTCCTTAAGTAGAAGCAGCTTCTCGTAGAAGTGGCTTATGGTATCGCCGTTAGATTGCTTGTACTCCTCAAACGATTGGTGCATGGTGGGCTTGCCCTCTGGGTTGAACAGTATCCTGCTCTTTGCCCCTCCATACGCAAAGGCGCGGGCTACGCCAATGGCGCCAATGGCATCAAGGCGGTCGGCATCTTGCACAACGGCAGCTTCAATGGATGAGGTTGGCGTGTCAACCCCTGCGCCCTTAAACGATACTTGTTTAATTATGTGTAGCACCTCATGCTGTAGCGTTTCCGAAAGCTTAATGCTTTCCAGCCAACCACTAGCGTTGGGTAGCATGGTTTCTATGTTGGTGTTTGGGGCAAGTTTCCAGTCGTCGGTATCGTGTAGAAGCGCAGCCATCTCAACAAGGAAAAGGTTTGCACCCTCTGCTTTAGCAAGCGATTTTGCGGTTTGCCAAACACGGTAAATGTGCCACCAATCGTGACCTGTGCTATCTGTTTCGCAAAGCGATTTTA
>DHVO01000173.1 GCA_002412705.1 Bacteroidales bacterium UBA5206
TAATGAGTAGGACAGATGACGATACCGATACGCATAGAACCATGCAGTTTACGCTTGGTATAGCAGAGCCTGTAGCAGTATCGGCTAAGGGAGTGGCAGAGCAAAACAGGTGGAACCTATCCAGCTACACATCGGGCGAAAGGCATGGAACTATAAGGCTAAAAATGGAGGCTACCGATTTCTTTGCCGATAGGCCTGCTGAACGTTTGGCATCGTTGGAAAGGGGAAAGCTGCTACACCATGTGTTCTCCCAAATTAAGAGTCAGGCTGATATTAGTGATGTGCTAACCCGATTAAGTCTATCGGGTACAATATCGGCAACGGAGGTTGAACTAGTTAAATCGAGCCTCAATAGCCTAATTGCAAGGGAACCATACTCTACTTGGTTCTCTGGTGAGTGGAAAGCCCTTAACGAGGTGCCCATTCTGTTGCCAGGAGGTAAAATGTATCGTCCCGATAGGGTTATCGTTTCAGGTGATGCGGCCATTGTTATCGATTTTAAGTTTGGTGAGCAATCGGAGGTTTACAACAGGCAGGTTAAGCGCTATGTTAGCCTTATTGCCGATATGGGTTACCGCAAAGTTGAGGGCTACCTTTGGTATGTAGATAGCGATACCATTGAGCAGGTGTAGATGTAAGTAATAAATAGATTGGAGATGTTAGATGTTAGAAACCAAACACTAAACACCAAATACAAGGTTCTATATACTAGACGAAATCTAAAATCTAACATCTATTTTTTTTAAACAGAATCAACCTTTTGCTAAAGTATGAGTCTTAATTTAGTGTCGAATTTAAACCCCATAGATTAAACCATGAAAAAACTACTAATTCCCGTTGTAGCCTTGCTAATGGCTAGCTGCGCTGAGAAGCCCCAAGAGGCCGTTATTGTTGGACAGGTAACTAACGCATCCAAAGATTTTGTTCTTTTAACTAAAGGTGGTATTGTTGATACCATTAAGCTTGATGCCGATAGCCGTTTTGCTGTTAACGTACCGTTGGCAAAACCTGCGCTAATGAGCCTTCAAGCACATAGAAAAAGCGGCTTCTTTTACGTTGCTCCTGGCGATTCTATAAAAGCAGTAATAACCGATCCAGCCGATAGAGGAGTAATAACCTTTGAGGGATCAAAGCATAAAATTAATGCCTACTTACCCGAGGTAAATAGGATTATATCTGGTGTTTACGGAAATGCAAAGTCTATTTTCACTGCAGAAAAAGAGCAGTTCCTAGCCAAAATGGACTCTGTAAAAAAGGCTGCGTTAGGGCTTATGGACTCTATGCAGATAAACAACCCAGAGGTACGCGCACTTGAATCGAAGCGTATAGATTACGCTATTCTCGATTACACCTCGCAGTACCCACAAATGAACAAGTACTTCAAGGGCGAAGAGTACGTATTTAACGCTCAGGATTTTGATTTTATGACCACCTTTAACCCTAATGCTGGCGAGGATTTGATGTTCCAGCCATACGTTAGTGTTGTTCGTTCATACATCAGCAATAAAATGAACGAGAGCGTTAGCCCAGAGGTGTATAGCGAACTTAAAGATGAAGAGCGAATAGCTAAAGTTTTTGCAATTATCGATGCCAATATCACCGATAAGTCGGTTAACGACTACATTAAGTATCTTGAACTTGACGAGACTCTTAAGTATGGCGACTTTGTTGCTGCAACAAATGCCGTAAACGAGTACGTGGCCACTTGCCAGAACGAAACCCTAAAGTCAATTGTAAAATCTACCTACGATAAGCGCATGCTTCTTGCTCCTGGCGTTAAGGGATTTGCGTTTGAACTTACCGATATAGATGGTAAGACCGTTAAGCTAGAAGATTTAGCAGGGGGTCTTGTTTACATCGATTTTTGGGCAACTTGGTGCGGTCCTTGCCGTAGGGAGCTGCCATCGCTAATTCAACTGGAGAAGGATTACCATGGTAAAAAGGTTCATTTTGTAAGCATCTCATTGGACCACGATAAGGCTGCTTGGGAAAAGTTTGTTCCTGCAAACAACCTTAAAGGAGTGCAGCTACATGCCGATGGCGATTGGCAATCGGCTGTTGCTACCAACTACCAAATAGCAGGAGTGCCTACTTTCTTTTTGCTAGATGGCAATGGTGTTATTATTGCTCCAAACGCACCACGTCCATCAGATCCTTCAATCCGTACCCTACTGGACGAGAACCTAGCAAAGATGGAATAGGGTTTGGTATTTCGTATCTAACTCTAACATCTAGTATCTAAAATCTAATCTCGCCTTGGGCAGCCAGTTTATCCCCAAGGCGAGATTAAATCTTTTAATATTTAACCTTTCACTTTTCACTTTTCACCTTTAACCATTCACCATAAATGTTTCCTTGGGGCGATACACGCAGATTTAACAGTTACTCAGGCTATTTTAAGCGCATCTTTGGTGGGCGAATCCAAAAGCTAACCATCGATGCAGGATTCACGTGCCCAAATAGGGATGGGAGTCTTTCTGTTGGTGGTTGCACTTTTTGCAACAACGATGCCTTTAATCCTAGTTACTGTGAATCGGTAAAGAGTATTACCCAGCAAATAGAGGAGGGGATAGAGTTTCATGCAGTTCGCTACCGTAGAGCCGATAGGTATTTGGCCTACTTTCAGGCCTACTCCAACACCCATGCACCGCTAGAGCGGTTAAAGCAGATTTACGATGAGGCTCTTGCTCACCCTAGAGTAATTGGTGTGGTTATTGGCACTCGCCCCGATTGTGTTGATGCCGATAAGCTGGATTACATACAGTCCCTAGCCCAAAATCATTATGTGGCTGTTGAGTATGGCTTAGAGTCCACTTACAATAGCACCCTTGAGCGGATAAATAGGGGGCATAGCTACGAAAAATCGGTTTGGGCCATACAGGAAACAGCAAAGCGCGGTATAAAGGTTGGTGCCCATATAATATTTGGCTTGCCAGGTGAGACCCGTGAAATGATGATGAGTCAGGCTCAAACCCTTTCGCAGCTTCCGTTGGATACCATTAAGTTTCACCAGCTGCAAATAATTAAGGGCACAATAATGGAGCAGGAGTACTTGCAGAATCCTAATGATTTTAAACTCTTTGCTATGGATGAGTACCTTGATTTTATGGCCGATTTTCTGGAGCGCTTTAATCCCAATATTGTAGTGGAGCGTTTTACGGGTGAGGCGCCTCCTCGGTTTTTGGCAACACCCAGCTGGGGCCGACTACGAACCGATCAGGTGCTGCAGCTATTCGAGAAACGGTTACTGGAACGCGATACCTATCAGGGACGCTTGTGGAAAGGATAAAAAGCAAAAGGGCAGTAAGCTTAATTAGCAAACTGCCCTTTTTTATTAAAAGGCGCTTCTATAAATCGAAGTTGCCGCTGTAAGAGTCAACGTATGAAGGGGCAACCCTTACTTTGTTTGCCGAAGCCCATATCTTCATTTGGTCAATAGCATATTGGCAATCAGGCTCAAGATAGGTGTAGTTTAACTGGTCAAAACCAATCATTTGGTAGTATGTAAATACACCATTTTTCATGGTAGCATCGCCATCGTACGAGTAAACGGTTTTGTTTGAAGCAACAGCAATAACACGGCCATTGGCGTTAAGAGCAGTAGCCATAGCACCTATTTGGCAAGCGTCAAAGCAGAACATCATTTTTGTGCTTGTTGCGTTTGCAAACATAGTTTTAAACCAGCTGTTGTTAATGTAGTAAAGGTCTGTGGTAACAATGTTGCCTCTACTTCCGTGGCCAGAGTAGCAGAAAGCTATTTCGTTGCCAGCAACCGATTGGCTAGCAAGAGTTGCAACAGCTGCCTCAATGGCTGCTTTGGTTGCATTTCTGTCAAGAAGCACAGTTACAGTATATCCTTCAGCTTGTAAGCGGGCTTTCCAGTCCGTTGCATCGTCGTCGCAATACTGTAAGTCGCTTGATGTTCCAGAGTAGTCGGAGATACCAATAACAAGAGCGTATTTCGCTCCTTTTGATGTGTTCTCCATGGGTTTTACAGCAATAGCATCCTTATCGGTTACCTGAAACTGACTGATAACGCTCTCGGGCCTTGTGTCCAGAGTAGCAAAATCTGGGCGTACTGTAAAGGTAGGCTCCTGGTTATTAGGAACAACCTCTTCATCCTTAGAACAGCTCTGAAACATTGCACCTAGTGCTAATGCCATTAAGGCATACTTAATCCAATTTTGGGTTTTCATTGTAAAGATTAGTTTGGGTTAGATTTATTTTAAAACAGGGCCAAATATCTGCTTGTTGACAATTCGTGTCAACTATTTTTTGTGCTACAAGTCAACGGTGGTCGGATAAAATATAGAAAATGGCTTTGTTCTTTTGCAGGAAATTGACTTATCATATTGATTTTCCAATTCTTCATTTGTCTTTGCTGTATTTGTTTGGATACGTTCTAAATTATGGTGTAAATTTATTTGACTTGTATCGAGAAAAAACTTATGCCCTATAGGGCTAACTATGTTCTATAAAATATAAAGTAGTGGTATAGAAATGCATTAATGAAGTATCTTTGTGCAGATTTTCTTCGGGGCAGGGTGCAATTCCCTACCGGCGGTTATAGTCCGCGACTCCTTGCAAAAGGACTGATTTGGTGAAACTCCAAAACCGACAGTACAGTCTGGATGAGAGAAGAAAATGCGTTAGTACCCTTTATGTGGTGCATACTGTGTGCTTTCGTTTTGCCCTGAAAGATTATTGTGTTATAACTAAAATTCATGGTAGAATGAACACAATTGAAAAGTACGGGAAAACCTACAAGGAGCGTGTTGAGAACGCAATTGCCAAGTTACAGCAAGGTAAAGGGATACTACTTGTTGACGACGAGGATCGTGAGAACGAGGGTGACCTAATATACCCTGCAGCAACAATGACTCCTGCCGATATGGCGCTTATGATTAGGGAGTGTAGCGGTATCGTATGTCTTTGTCTTACAAAGGAAAAGCGCGATTCGTTAGGGCTTCGACCCATGGTTGAGAACAATACCAGCAAAAATCAAACTGCATTTACTGTTTCCATAGAGGCTCGCGAGGGGGTAACCACTGGCGTATCGGCTGCGGATAGAATTACCACAATTCGTACAGCAATTGCCCCCAATGCAGAACCATCTCATTTAGCCACACCAGGCCATGTGTTTCCCTTAACTGCCCGCGATGGTGGCGTTCTTGAACGCCGTGGCCATACCGAAGGCAGCATTGATTTGGTGCGTTTAGCAGGCCTAGGCGATAGCGCCGTGCTTTGCGAGCTAACCAATGTTGATGGAACCATGTCGCGCCTGCCAGAAATAATGGACTTTGCCGATTTGCACAATACCGTAGTTGTATCAATTGAGGATTTATGTAAGTACCTATTGGAAAGCAAGGTAGATGCGAGTGTGCAGAATAGCGCATCGGTTTGCGCATAGAGAATCCGTACGTTTTGTATCGTATAAACCTAGGCTTTGCCTAGGTTTTTTTGTTGATTATTATTGTCTGTTATTTGTATTGCTCACACTGTGAGATCGATAAGTTTTTTTATTGACTTGTTAATTGCTATCTTGAATGAAAATAGCAAAGGCCATGATAGCACTTAACATTAAATGCATTTTCCCTTATAACTATTACCTTTTGCGGGAGGTTATTATTCTTGTAAATGGGAAAAAAGTATCTACAGTAGGGCATTTAGGTTTAGCCCACGTTGTGGTAAATGCTGGCGATGAAGTATCCTTTAAGCTCGATTTCTACAGGAGTTCGGTTAGGATTACAGAGCTGCAACAGGAGCGGTTCTTGTTGTTGTACTTCCATTTTAGGGATTGCTTTCCTTTCTATTACATCGATTTCTTTTCGCGAAGCACTCTTAGGGCAAAGTTCCTGCTTGCCGAAGAGTTTAGTAATGCCATGAATACAACCTACTCGCCTAAGGCAATTCAAAGGAAAGCCACAATTGATGCCGTATCCATAGTTCTGCTAATATGCATGTTGTTGCTCTCTTTGGCCATTTCTGTTTTCTTT
>DHVO01000016.1 GCA_002412705.1 Bacteroidales bacterium UBA5206
ACATGTTACGAGTTACATTGAACACAGATAACACAGGTTTTACGAATTAGCACAGATGGAAAACTTCCTCTTCTTCTTCAAATTCCTCACATTCCTTCAATTCTTTTATAGCATTCCGATACTACCGATAACTCCCGAAACTTCCGAGAATCAATTCTTCCTCTCCTTCCTCTCCCTCCTCTCCCTCCTCTCCCTCACATTCCTCTACATCCCAATACCATAAAAAGCAAAAGACCTAGAGATACCTAGGTCTTTTGCTTTTTACTTATTGCTCAATGTTAATTGGACAGTTCGGTAATATCAATGGCAATTTTCAAAATTTTGGAAACCTCGCCAAACTGATCCCTAACAGGGGTGTATGTTTCTAATAGTATATAGTGCTTATTGTTGTATGCAACTTTAGTCTTTTGCTTTTTAACTACGCCTTTGCGCAAATCGGCCCAAAATCTGTCGTAAGTAGATTTTTCCTCGGCACTTAGGCTTATGCCCTCGGTGTGGTGAGTTCCAATTACTAGATCCTTACTTATGCCAAGTAAATCCAAAAAGCCATTGTTTATATTGGTAACAAATCCCTGCAAATCGTATTCAACAACAAAAGCCGATGTGTTTAGCGCGGTAATAAGCCCCTCTGTTTCTTGTGCCTTCCGAGCAGCCTCTTCCTGAGTAGCTTGGAGCTCTTCCATGTTTTGCCGCATCTCCTCTTCTTGTGCGGCCATTATCTCTGCCTGTTCCTGCGATTTGGTTAGCAACTCGTTGGTTTTGGCATTAATAAGCACAGAACGAATGGTTGATGCAATGCTGCTTGCAAGGCTCTCAACAAACTCAATCTCGTGTTTTTGAAACTTGTTAAACGATGCGATCTCAATAACACCTAAAACATCTTCTTCTATTTTAAGGGGAACAAGTAATAGGTTGTTTGGATTACTACCACCCAACCCAGAGGTTATCTCAATGTAATCGGCAGGTATTTCGGTTAGATGAATGGTGTCCTTCTCGGCGGCACAGGTTCCAATAAGTCCTTCGCTAAGCTCAAAGGTTTTATTCTGATATCTTTTCCTATCGTATGCAAAGGCTGCTTCCATGTTAAACACAGGCTTACCCCTTTTTTCTTGTTTAACAAAGAACCCTCCCTGGTTGGCTTTTAGGTACCAAACAAGATTCTTAATTATCTCATCGCCTAGTTTAGACATGTTGTCGTTGTTCTGCCTTAGAATATCGCCAAAGCGGGCTAGCCCCTCGTTAATCCAGGTCCGTTTTTCGTCCTCTGCCTTTCTTGCAGCCTCTTCGCTTTTGGCTTTTCTAAGGTTATCTCTCATGTCAATAAGCGATTTCCCTAAAACATCGTCTTCACTAAGAAGCGCTAGTTCTGTTTCAAGCTCATTGCTTCCAATCTTAGCGGCAAACTCTGCTTTCTTGTTTAGGCCCTCTATGGATTGTGTTAGGGCTTGCGCCATTTCAGCAATTTCATCGCCAGTATCAAGAGCAATTTTCATGCTGTGGTCTATCTTGCCATGGGCTAGGGATTTAAGTAGGTTGGTAATCTTCTTTAGCGGGTTAATAATGCTATTGGTAAGGAGCACTACTACAATAATAATGAGCAGTACGGCAACTACACCTGCAAAAATGCTGATATTAAAGTTTTTATTGGCTTCGGCCATTACGGTATTTACGGGAACAGCAATACCAAGCGACCAAGGGGTAGATGTGTTTCCAACGCTAATAGGCGAGAATGCGTAGTAGAACTCCTCGCCACTATCGTTTTTTTCCGATATGTTGAATCGTTCACCTTTTTTAACCCGTTCTGTAATTTTGTGCTTTTCGTTAAGCTCGGGAGAAACATCTGCAATGTTCTTGCTAAAGAATGCGGTATCGGGGTGTGCAATGTAGTTCCCTTCGTTGGAAATAAGAAAGGCAAAGCTGTTTTCGTAAGGGGTTATTCCACACACAAGGGCTTGTAGTCTACCAAGAAATAAATCAACCCCAACAAGGCCGATGAACTTTCCTTTTTCAAACATGGGAACAACAAGGGAGGTCATTAACCCGTTGGTTTGTAGTGCCGAAGCGTAGGGCTCAACAATGCTTTCGGCTTCTGCGGCTTTAAGTTTTCCGTAAACAACAGGATCTCCATCAAGGCTTCGTAGCTCAGCTTTGCTTTTAATAACTCCGTTTTCCCTGTAATTTATTAGAAGCCATCTTCCGTGAGGTTTGTTCCACGTTGGATCTAGATTGCTAAGCTCCCAGCTATCCCAAATGGCATCAACCTGATCGTTAGCTATCATAACTCGTTTGTACATGCCAAGCACAAGGGTTTTCCACTCTTCAAAAGGTAAAACCTTGTATTCCTGAAGAGCCGAAGCAAGGGTTCGGCTTATGGCCATGTCGCTATTTAACCACGACTGAACCATGGCTGCGTACTGCTCGGAGTATGTGTTGGTTAGCTCTGTGGCATCGGTGTAGGCCATGTTGCGAGCTTTAACGCTAATGTAACCAATGGTTGCCGATGAGAGTACTACGGTTGCCGATAGTATAAAAACGATAAGTTTCTGGCGGATGTTCATTTTGAGCCTCATAGCGGAAGCAATTAAAATTAAATCGGTCTAAACATAAGAAAAATCTCATACTAATTAATAACATGTAATACGAGATTTTGTAAATGTAGCTGTTACAAAATAATTTCTAGTTGTTTCAGTTCACTTTCTGGTGTATTGCATCGTCTTTAGGATAAAAGAGTGCTAAAGACCTCCCTTTACATCAAGTTTTTATAGGTTTTGGCAAAGGCTAAGTGTTGATTCCTCAAACAATACTGGTCAAGTTAAGCTTGCCTATACGTAGTTTTTATAATTTGATTAACTTAACCAGCTAAAGTTTCTACAGAAACTGGGCTATAAAAAGCCATTTTTAGGATTTAATCTGAGTCGAATGGAAAAGGTTCCGTCTGTTGAGTTTTCTAGGAGGGTAGAGATTCTTAAATCGGTTTTTATTTTTGCTGATGTTGAAACCCCTTTGCTTGAGAGCATTGCGCAAGTGCTTGTGCCCACCTTTTGCGATACCAACCAGTTACTTTTTACGCAGGGTGATGCCGATTTTGCACTTTACATTGTTGTTGAGGGAAGTGTAAGGGCTCACGTTGGCGATTATGTATATGCAAATTTTGGGCCTCGGCAGTATGTGGGGGAGTATTCTCTTGTGGATTCAAGTGTGCGTTCCACATCGGTATCGGCAAACGAACCAACCTTGTTGTTACGGTTAGACCAGAAGATATTTTTCGAACTAATCAATACAAACTCTAAGCTTACCCTTGCCATGCTTAAAGGACTTGTTCTTCGCCTGCGCGATTATAACAAGTTGGAAGTGGAACTTAAGAACTCGAACAAGGAAGTTCAGCGCCAAAAAGAGGAGCTCGAGAAGCAGCGCTTTGAGCTTGAAGCGTTAAACTCAACCAAGGATAAATTTTTTGCCATTATTGCTCACGACTTAAAAAATCCATTTAGTACTGTTCTTGGACTATCGGAGCTACTTGCAAGGGAGTTTGAGTCGTTCGATTCGGAACGCCTTAAGGAGTTTATCCACCAAATATATAAGTACTCCAACAACACCTTTAACCTTTTGGAGAACCTCTTGCAGTGGTCCATGGTGCAAACCGGTCGAATGCCGTTACGTCCAAAGCTAGTAGATATTGGCATCCTAGTGAGCGAAAACGTGGAGCTGCTTCAGGGCAACGCAAAGCAAAAACAGATTGCCATACTGCTTGATGGAATAGATAGCAAGATTGCTTTTGTTGACTCAAACATGATAACAACAGTGGTGCGTAACCTGCTGTCTAATGCAATTAAGTTTACTCCCGTTAACGGGGAAATTCACATAACCATTTCCGATAAGGGCGATATGTGGCTTGTTTCTGTTACCGATACTGGAATTGGAATTGCCCCAGAGGATCAGAAACGGCTATTCAAAATTGATTCTAATCCCACTACTATCGGCACACAGCAAGAAAAGGGTACTGGCCTTGGCCTTATTCTATGCAAGGAGTTTGTTGAACGAAACGGTGGTGTAATTGGTTTAGAGAGCGTTCCAAATATGGGATCCCGCTTTTACTTCACAGTTCCAAAATCCGATTATTCCGATACACTTAACTAGTAGCACTCGTGAAGGTTGCAATACTTGGCACGCGCGGAATACCCAATGAATATGGTGGTTTTGAGCGTTTTGCCGAAGTTCTTTCTGCAAGGCTAGCCCTTAGGGGAGTAAATGTTTACGTGTTTTCTCAGGTTAGCAAGTCTTCTGCTGCTTACATGTATGGCAATGTTTGGGTTGTTCCCATTGCTGTACCATCCTTTGTACCCTCCAATATACAAACCCTTCTATACGATTTCCTTTCTCTTGTTAAAGCAAAAAGGATGGGTCAGCATCTAGTTCTTGAATGTGGCTATAGCTTTGCTCCTTGGCTCTTTCTTTTTAAAAAGCGTTTTCGTAAAAGGGTTATTGTAAACATGGATGGGTTAGAGTATTCTAGGGAAAAGTGGGGGTTTATGGCTAGGCTATTTCTCCGCTTTAGCGAGTATTGCGCAGTTAATCTTTGCCCTAACCTGATTGTGGATAGTAGGGCTATAGGTACTATCCTATACCAAAAGTATGCGGTTAGTTCTGTATATATACCATATGGTGCCAACATTTGTTCGCATAGCAATATACCCATTAATGTTCCAGATGGATACTGTTTGGCAATTGCCCGTATTACCCCAGAGAATAGTATAAGGATAATGGCCGAAGCGGCAATTATCGCAAAATTCCCTCTGGTTATTGTTGGTAACGTAGAGAGTGGGTACGGAAAAGAGATGTATCAGCACTACTCTAGTAGTGGGTATATTCATTTTTACGGTGCAACTTACTGTCAAGAGGAGCTTAACGCATTGCGGTTGCGATCTCACCTATACGTTCATGGGCACACTGTTGGAGGAACAAACCCTAGCTTACTGGAGGCTATGGCTTGTGGTTGTGCCATTGTTGCGCATAGCAATGCCTTTAATAGAGAGGTGCTTGGTGATGCTGGTTTCTACTTCTCTAACGAATTTGAGCTAGCGCAGCTTATTAAAAAATCTATTTCTCACAATGATTTATTTCCCAAGCAAAGGGTTGCTATCAGGAATATTGTAAATGAAAACTACAACTGGGAAAAAATTTCCGATGATTATTTTCATTTACTTGAAAAAGTGTATGGCGATTAAATCTGATTAGTCTATCTTTAAAATATAATGACAATTATGTACCTTTTTAGAAATAGGTGCGTAGAACAGGTTTGGTATTAAACCAAAATTTACCCTTGATGGGCACAGGGGCGGGCTGGAAAAAAGAAATTGAGGTTTAGGCAGGAAGGCGTTGCGTTGCAACGCCTTCTCCATTTTATGTGGCATCTGCATAGTTCCTGTAGCCATTCTTATGATTCCAAATATTATATAGGCCACCTTGGCAGATTTTTTTTTAATTGGCTGACACTCATTAGCAAAAATTAGCTTTTTCTTTACGCACAATGGAAACTATTTTAGTTTCTTTGGTTTCCTAAAAAAGACCAGAATGGAAAGGGATAGTATTGTTCAAAAGGTATGCGATTTATACCATAAATATGGTATAAAGAGCGTAACAATGAGTGATATAGCCAATCAGATAGGTGTGTCTAAGAAAACGCTGTACAATTTTTTTAAGGACAAAGAGGAGCTGGTTGAGCAATATGTTGAGTGCGATATTAAGATGCTTGACGATGAGTTTGAGGCAATTTTTGCAAAAAATTACGATGCTTTAGATGAGCTGTTTGCCATTAATAAAATGATTCAGCATAAAATTCAGAGTCTTGGCCACGCCGTGCTATTCGATCTAAAAAAGTACTATCCAAAGCAGTATCGGCGATTTGCCGATTATCGACGCGAAAGGGTGATGGCAAACGTTAGATCAAATATTAGAAAGGGAAAGAGCTCAGGTCTTTACCGTTCCGATGTTGACGAGGAGCTTATGTGTAAGCTCCATGTGGTAAGGCTTGAAGGGATGCTAACAAGTGAGGCTTTTACCCTTGAGAATTTTACTACCGACGAGGCTTTTCTTAATTCTATGATATACCATATTCGAGGGGTTGCTACCGAGCAGGGTATTAAGGCTCTTGAAGAAAAGTGCAAAGTAAAATGGAATTTTTAGTAACTGTAATATTAAATACCCCTGTTATTTATGCTTAAAAAAGTAGTTATTGGAATCTTCTTGGTGTTGCTGTTCAAGGGAGGAATGGCCCAAGAAATGGAGCGGATGGCTTTGTCGCTTAAGCAAGCGCAAGAGTTCGCACTAGAGAATAACTTGAACAGAAAGAATGCCGAGTTAGAAGTAGAAAAGGCAAATAAAAAGGTTTGGGAAACCACAGCAATGGGTTTACCCCAAGTTACCGGTGAGGCTAATCTACAGCATAGGCTCGATGATATTCCTCTTTTACCCTTTGGGCCACCAGATCCAGCCGATCCTGAGCAAAAGCCTACTCTAATTCCCATTGGCGAAAAAACTAGTGGTACTTATGGAGTAACGGCTACACAGTTGGTATTTAGCGGTCCATATATTGTGGGGTTACGTGCTTCAAAGGCATATAAGCAGCTATCGGAGCTTAGCCTTGAGAAAACCGATATCGATATTAAAAGCAATGTGGCCACAGCATATTACTTGGTTCTTCTCATTGCCCAGAGTAAGACTATACTGGACTCAAGCGTGACCAATATTGCAACAGTAATAGATCATACTCAAAAAATGTACAATGTAGGTTTTGTAGATGATGTAACCGTTGACCAGTTTAAGTTAGCTGGCGCTACCATTGAGAATAGAAGACTGGAAGTAGAGGCGCAGCTTAACAATGCCAAGAATATTCTTAAGTACCAAATAGGCTTACCTATGAACGTTGATATTGAGCTAACCGATAGCTACAATGCGTTTATTGGAAGCATGTCCTTACTGCAGTACGATGCTAGTAAGTTGGAACTAGACAGAAGTATTGATGTGCGCATTCTGGAGAATCAGGTAAAGCTTAATTCCCTGGATCTGGCACGCCAAAAAACCGAGTTCCTACCATCATTGGCTGCCTTTTTTACATATCAGGAGCTGTTTAACGAGCCTGCAATTAACTTTAATCCTAAAATGATGGTTGGACTTAGCCTATCGGTACCTATCTTCTCCAGCGGCCAGCGCTTATCTAAAGTGCAGCAGGCAAAAATAAGCTTGAACCAATCGCAAAACTCCTTGGAACTTGTACAGTACGCTTTAAGCATGGATTATGCCGATGCGCTAAACAGCTATAAAACCCTATATAGCATGTACGAATCGGCTAAAGTAAATAGAGAATTGGCTGCTAGAATATACAAGAATGTAACGCTAAAGTACACCAAGGGCGTGGCCTCAGAAACCGATGTTATACAGGCAAACGATAAGCATTTGGAGGCAGAGGGGAATTTTGTACAGGCAGCATACGATTTGCTTAACGCTAAGTTAAAACTCGATAAACTCTTAAGTGCAATTTAAATTAACCAAAGGCATTGATACGCAAAAAATACTTTACTACAATGAGAAAAATATTAGCCCTTTCAATTGCTGTAATTCTAGTTTCCTGCGGTGGCAGCATCGAGGAGCAGAAAAAAGCTAAGCTGGCAGAGCTTAAAGAAAAAGCCATTACAATTGATCACGAGATTAAGACCCTTGAAAACGAGCTGGCAGAGCTTAAAACTGGCGAGGGTGAGAGCGGTAAAATTCCCGTTTACGTTGAAACGCTAAAACAGCAACTTTTTGAGCACTTTGTTATAGTGAATGGTGTTGTTGAACCTGTTGAAGAGGCAAAGATTAGCCCCGAGGTGGGTGGCCAAATAGTTAAGGTTGCCGTTAAAAAGGGCGATAGAGTAAATGCAGGGCAGCTGCTTGTAGAGCTAAATACAAGTGTTACTGAGCGCGGCATTCAGGAGGTGAATACAGCTCTTGAGCTTGCAACAAAGGTGTACGATAAGCAAAAATCACTTTATGATCAAAATGTGGGCTCAGAGATACAGTACCTTGAGGCCAAAAGTGCAAAGGAGAGCTTAGAGCGTAAGCTGGAAACACTTAAAGCACAGCTTGCCATGGCCGTTATTAAAGCGCCATTTTCGGGAATTGTTGATGAGGTGTATGTTAAGGAGGGCGAACTGGGCGCTCCTGGAGCTCCGCTTCTTCATCTAGTAAACCTGAAGCGAATGAAGGTTAAGGCTAATTTGGCCGAGAATTACCTTCCTAAAATTGATGAGGGCGATATGGTTAAGGTTTCGTTTCCCACATTCCCCGATATCCTTTTGTCCATGCCAATTAAACAAATAGGTAACGTTGTTGATTATAAGTCGAGAACTGTTCCTCTTGAACTGGAGTTTGCTAACGCCAACGAGAGTATAAAAGCAAACCAGATTGCGCTTGTTAACCTAAAAGATTTTGAGGATACCAAGGCTATCGTAGTTCCGTCGCTTGTTGTTAAGCAGGATAGCAAGGGCGAGTTCCTATTTGTTGTTGCCAACGATGAGCAGGGTGAGGCTATTGCCAAAAAGGTTTACGTAAATACTGGTTTATCGTTCAGGGAGCGGACCATGATAAAAAGCGGATTGGCAGAAGGCGACCAGGTTATTGTTTCTGGGTTTAACCTTGTTGGTAATGGCAGTAAAGTAACCATTAAGTAACGGCAAAAATTTAAGCAGATGAGCGATCAGTCATCAATAAAAAATACTATAAGAGATTTTAAGCTTACTGTACTTGCTCTAAAGAATAAGAACACCGTGTTCTTGTTAACGGGTATTGTGGCAGTGTTTGGATTAATCTCTTACCAGCAGCTTAGCAAGGAGCTGTTCCCAGAGGTTTTTTTCCCAACCATTCTGGTTCAAACCGTTTATCCAGGTAATCCACCTGTTGATATGGAGAACCTGATTACCCGACCCATCGAAAAGGAGGTTGAGTCGGCTAAAGGGGTGAAAAAGGTTACCTCTACCTCGCTACAGGATGCATCTATGGTAATGGTTGAGTTTAACTACGACACCGAGATACGCGATGCTCTTCAGGAAGTTAAGGATGCCGTGGATAGGGCAAAAAGCGATTTGCCAAGCGATCTCCTGTCCGATCCTATTGTTACAGATATCGATTTTACCGAGTTCCCCATTATCAATATAAACCTATCGGGCGATTTCTCCTTGGCTGAGCTTAAACGCTATGCCGAGTATCTTGAGGATAAGTTGGAATCAATTACCGAGGTTTCCAAAGTGGAGATTCAGGGTGTTGAGGAACGGGAAATTATTATTGAGGTTGATCCTTACAAACTGGAAGCGGTTGGTTTGGCTTTTCCCGATATTCAGTACGCTGTGGCTCAGGAGAACATCTCAATGTCGGGGGGCGATATTACTTTAGGTAAAACTCGCCGTTCCATTCGTGTGGTAAATGAGTTTGTTACCACAAAGGACATCGAGAGTATCATTGTTAAAAGAACCAATGGCCATGTTGTTTACCTCCGCGATGTGGCAACAGTTATTGATGGGTATGCAGACCTAACCAGCAAGGCTCGTTTGGATGGTCAGCCTGTGGTTTCGGTACAGGTTATTAAAAAGGGTGGCGAGAATTTGCTTGTTGCCACCGATAAGATTTTTGAGGTGCTTAACGAGGCCGAGGCAACGGGGGCTATCCCTGCAACGTTGAACGTAAGCATCACCAATGACCAAAGCGATATGGTTAGAAAGCAGCTATCAAACCTAGAGAATAGTATGATTCTGGGTATTCTGCTTGTAGTTATTGTGCTTTTCTACTTCCTAGGAACGCGTAACGCACTGTTTGTAGGGCTTGCCATCCCTTTGTCCATGCTACTTTCGTTTATGGTATTTGGACTAATTGGGTACAAGATTAATATGATTGTGCTCTTTGCCCTAATTCTAGCTCTGGGGATGCTTGTGGACAATGCCATTGTGGTTGTTGATAACATATACCGATTTGTTGGGCTGGGCTACAAACCATTTGAGGCAGCTAGACTGGCAACAAGTGAAATTGCCATGCCAATTATATCGTCAACAGCAACCACCCTTGCAGCGTTTTTACCCCTTGCATTTTGGGATAGTATTATGGGTGAGTTTATGAAATATTTGCCTATAGTGCTTATTATAACGCTTATATCGTCGCTTTTTGTTGCACTGGTTATTACGCCTGTGGTTGCAGCAACCTTTATTAAAATGGACGATGGAAATGTTAATAATAGGCCTAATAAGAAAAAAACCTATCGTAACATAGCCATTTTGTTGGTGTTTGCAGCTATTTTCTATGCCGTACGATGGTTTGCTATTGCCAACATTCTTTCCATCATGGCCATTGTGCTATACCTAAACATGATTTTCTTTTGGAAGGTTGAGCGCTGGTTTAGAAACGTGTTCCTTACCCGTTTAGAAAATGTTTACTCTAGGATATTGAGCTATGCATTGCTGGGTAAGAACCCAATCTTTTTCCTTTTAGGAACATTTGGGTTGATGATTTTTACCGTTGTGCTGTTTAACGTTCGTCAGCCCGAGGTTAAGTTTTTCCCATCTAACGATCCCAACTACATTAACATTGTAGCCGAACTTCCCATTGGTTCCGATTTGGCCGTTACCGATTCGGTAATGCGATTGATTGAGGCCGATGTTAATAAGGTAATAGAGCCTCATAGGCATTCTGTTAAGTCTGTGCTAACAACAGTTGGTAAGGGCGATCCCAACGAGTGGACCTTTGGCGATGAGGTTAATAAGGGCCTACTAACCATCTCTTTTGTTGAGTTTAAGGATAGGCTTGGCGATAACACCTCTGTTATTATGCAGAAGCTTAACGACAACCTGCTTGGCAAGTACCCAGGTGTAGAGCTCTCCTTTACTCAGGATTTGATGGGGCCCCCAGCAGGAAAGGCAATTAACATTGAGGTTAGCGGCCCTGAGTTTGATAAGATTCTGGTTTTAGCCGACTCCATTGAGACCCTTATAAATAGTTATGATATTGCAGGGATTGAGGGTCTTAAGTTTGACCTTGAGCTGGGTAAACCAGAGCTGATAATTGATATTGATAGGGATAAGGCTCGCCGGTTTGGATTAAGCACTCTGCAAATTGCCGAAACAATTCGTACCTCTCTATTTGGTAAGGAGATATCGCGCTTTAAGGTGGGCGAAGATGATTATCCAATACAGCTTCGTTACAACGAGGCCTATAGGAATAATTTGCCTACGCTTCTGAACCAAAAAATCTCTTTTATGGATGAGGGGCAACTTATTCAGATACCTATATCGGCTGTTGCGGAGTTTCACTACTCAACAACCTATGGCTCTGTAAAAAGAAAGGATAAGGATAGAGTTGTTACCGTTTACTCCAATGTGCTAAAGGGGTATAACGCAACTAACATTAACAATCAGCTTAAAACAATTCTGTCTGGGTTCGATATGCCCGAAGGGTATAAGTACGCTTTTACTGGAGAGCAGGAGGAGCAGCAGGAGTCTATGGCATTCCTTGGCAATGCCATGCTAATTGCCCTTGCGCTTATTCTATTGATACTTGTTACCCAGTTTAACTCCTTGGTTCGTCCATTGATTATTCTAACAAGTGTGCTTTTAAGTACAATTGGTGTACTTGGTGGTATATCAACCTTTAAAATGGACTTTGTAGTGGTAATGACAGGTATTGGGCTGGTATCGCTTGCCGGTATTGTTGTTAATAATGCCATTGTGCTAATTGACTACATTGGCCTACTAAAGGAGAAGCGCCGTGAGGAGTTGGGATTACCCGAGAACGCATTCCTTTCCCTACAGGACGCCACAGATTGCGTTGTTCAGGCTGGTAGAACTAGGCTTCGTCCGGTATTGCTAACGGCAATTACTACTATACTCGGTCTTATTCCAATGGCTATTGGTTTAAATATCGACTTTATTAAGGGGCTAACAGAGTTTAATCCAGATATCTACTTTGGTGGAGACAACGTTATAATGTGGGGGCCAATCTCGTGGACCGTAATCTTTGGTTTAACATTCTCTACATTCCTTACGCTTATTATTGTTCCTGTTATGTACCGAATAACGGTTAATATGCAAAAGTGGTTTGCAAAGCGTACGGGTCAGCTAGATAGAATTCATTAATCGTATAGTTTATAGGCAAGGAGGCTGCTCATTAATTTGTGCAGCCTCTTTTTTATGGTACACATTACTTTGGAATACTAAAGTTCGATGTACAGGGCAATCTAACAGGAAGTTCTACTGCCACCTCAGTTGTTCTCAATGAGATTAACCATTATGCTATCGGAAACAAGTAGCTTATCCTCTGGTATAAAGTACCTGTTATCTATTAAGGAAATTGCTCCTTGCTCCACAAGGGGAGCAATGGAATGGTGCAGTTTTTCTACCCATTTCTCAGCAAATCGGCTGGTAAATTGCGCAATGTTTATCCCCTCCGAAGTTCTTAGGCGTTTTATAATCTCCTCGTTATAGAGGTCGATTTCACTAAGCTCCTCCACCTCAAATGGGGGCGTTTTAGTTTCTATGCAGGAGATGTACTTGCTTATATTACTAACATTCCACTGCCTTGTATTTCCGTTATAGGAGTGTGCCGCAGGACCAATTCCTAAGTAGCTGTCGTTATTCCAGTACGATGAGTTGTGCTTGGATTCGAATCCCTTTTTGGCGAAGTTTGATATTTCGTAGTGATTATACCCTGCTTCGCGCAGCTTATGGCAAAGAATATCGTAGTATTTCTGGCTATTCTCATCGGGAATGGGTTTTAGCCTCTGCTTGCGCTCCCATAGGCCAAATAGAGTACCTGGCTCAATGGTTAAATGGTAGCACGATAAATGCTCTGGATTAAGCGATATTGCTGTGTTTATGCTATCGGTCCACTCCTCCAACGACTGGTTTGGTATGCCGTAAATAAGGTCAACGGAAATGTTTGTAAACCCAGCGCTTCTTGCATTAGCCACGCCAGCAGCTGCTTCCTGCGCGGAATGCTTTCGGCCTAGGAATAGCAGCGTGCTGTTGTTGAATGATTGTACCCCAATGCTAATGCGGTTAAACCCCAGTTCTTTAATGCCCGCTAGGTACTCTTGGGACATGTCTTCGGGATTTACTTCAATGGTAATCTCAGCATCGTTAGCAATTGGGTGAGTCCTTTGTATTGCCTCCAGAATGGTTTTAAGCTGCCCTGTTGCAAGAACCGATGGGGTTCCACCTCCAAAGTAAACCGTTTTAACGGTATCGGTTAGGTAGCTCGCCATTGCTTCAATCTCGTTTATTAGATAGCTATGAAAATTGGTTTGCCTAGACTTGTTGGCAACGGAGTAAAAGTCGCAATAGTGGCACTTCCTGTGACAAAAAGGTATGTGAACGTAGATTCCCGACATTGTTCTGTTTTCCTGTATTGGTTAAAGCGGATTGTAGCACTTTCCCAATCGTTAGCTGCTATAAGCAGTAAGCAATAGGGTTACAGCGTTTTGCTAATCGGCAAAGCAATTAACCTCTGCTTATTCTCTGTTTTTGTTAACTTTGCAAAGTTAGCAATTCCGTTGGATAGCACCCTTTGCCTCTGGTTGCGAACCTAAGAGAGAGTTGCTTGTTTAAATAAACCTTAGCTCACAACCTGTCGAATGGCGTTTGTGGCTAAGTGGTTTTTGTCTCTTCGCTAAATTACTGAAGCTAACTATATAACTATGGAATCGTTAAATATTGCAATTGCGTGCGATCATGCTGGCTATGCCACCAAGGAGAAGTTAAAACCTTTTATTGAGTCGTTAGGCCACACTTTACACGATTTTGGTACTCACAGCGAAGCGAGTGTTGACTATCCCGACTTTATACATCCGCTGGCTTCTGCCGTTGAGAGCAAACAGTACGACTTAGGCATTATTCTTTGCGGAAGTGGCAATGGGGTTAACATTACTGCCAATAAGCATCAGGGAATTCGTTCGGCTCTATGCTGGTGTGTAGAGATTGCTCGCCTTGCTCGCCAGCACAACAATGCCAATGTTTGTGCCATTCCTGCCCGTTTTATTGGGGTTGATATTGCCAAGCAAATAGCCGAAGAGTTTCTAAAAACGCCATTTGAGGGCGGTCGCCATCAGGCTCGTGTGGATAAAATACCTGTAAAATAGGTTTCTTACCCGCAATATTGTTTAAAGTGTTTGGGTGGGTACGGGAGCATTTCCCGCTCTCACCCATTTTTATTTGGTTGAGACTACCTTAATTATGTAAATAGAAAAACCAGATAGGATTCAAACTATCTGGTTTTAAATTGTGTGTGGAGTAAGTCCTATATTGCCTTGGTTATATAGTTAGCAGGAAGGGTTACCAGTAGCGAATGGGATATGTGATCGAGTCGAACAACAACTCTCTTCTTCCCATGCAGCTCAACCAGTTCTCCAACTAATCCTATCATAGAGCCCGATGTAACCTCCACCATGGTACCCGGTTTAATGGGCTCCTCTGCTACATCAACCTCAATGTCCTTTTGCTCAAGAAGCAGCTTAACCTGATCTATCTGCTTATCGGGTATGGGTACCGCTTTACCTTCAAAAGTAATATACCGAACAACACCTGGGGTGTTAAGAACGTTGAAATAGTCCTTTTGCTCAATTCTCACAAAGATGTAGGATCTAAAAATGGGTTCTTCAACCATTTTTTTCCTATCGCTCCACTGTTTTAGCCTTTTTTGTAGGGGTAGATACGCCTCAATTCCTGCCTCTGTTAACCGCTCCAGCACCTTCTTCTCGTTTCGAGGTTTTGTGTATGCTGCGTACCAGCGCGGATTACCCGTTATTGCCATTGTTCGTGTTAGTTTAAAAAAGGGTATAAGCGTTGCTATATACCCTTTTTGTCTTTCGTATGGCAAAGATACGTTTACTGAATGTATAATGCCAAATCATACATCAAAACGGTACAACTGCGGAACCTGTAAGCATATTATTTTTTTGTTAAGTTGATGGGCGGGGTTGACTTGTGTTGCATTTGTGGCTTATTTTGCCGGTAATTTTACGATGGAGCCTTGCTTAGTGCTCTATACAACAGTTTAATGATGTTTTATGCTGCGAAGGCCTCAGCGACTAGCTTCTGGAGGAGGTGTTAATTTCCGATTTTTTGCTCTAATTATTGCTTCAATGATGTGTTTTGTTGCATGGTTCCTTAATCGGGCTCTGTTCAATACCACATCGGTTGGAGTGCTAATTGCTGGTGGTGCATTTCTTTTTGTAGCATTAGTACAACTTCTGGTCTTCATTTCTCGTTTACTGAAGAGTAAGCGGATTAATAGGTCGCATAAATAGCAACCCTGAAAAGCCAATGGAAAAGATTCGGTTAAATAAGGAGTCGTTTGCCGATGTATTAGGTAAGGCTAAGTATCAGTTTTTACTAAAAACCGATACCGATCTTTACTTTATACCCCTTCCTCGTGGTTCCAAGTTCTTCTCGGAGACATTTATAGGCTTTAATGAGCGCACAGGCTCTGTAGAGATTATTAAGTATAGCGATGTAAAGTCTATTATAGTTGATGGCATTGAGTGCCTTGTGGATCATGGTAAGCCCAACTTTTTTGATTGGTTCTGGAAAAAGGAGTAGGGTTCTCCCGTAACCCCTACAGCTTATCGCATCCAAAAATGCTTGGTTAGCCAATTTTGCTGTAATTCCATTTCCTCATAACTTTTCTCCCCTCTAAGTTGTTATATTGCAAAGGAAAATGGATATGTTATGATCGATTACCATATGCACACATACTTCTCCGATGGGAAAAATTCTCACGAGGAGATGCTTACATCAGCCGCCTACAAAGGCCTTTCCGAAATAGGATTCTCCGATCATATTTGCCTTAAGCCAGTTGGCTGGGCTACAAAGCTAGAGGCCATCCCCGCTATGCGTAACCGCATAATTAGCATAAAGGAGGATGAAACCACTCCCATTAAAGTAAAGTTTGGAGCCGAGGTTGACTATATACCAGGGTTAACCAAGGAGATTGGTGAGCTTATTACATCCCTGCCGTTGGACTACTGCATTGGTTCTGTTCACTTTATTGATGACTGGAACTTTGATACCGATATTGCTCCCTACGATGGTATTGACATTGATGCTTTTTATAACCGCTACTTTGCGCTTGTGGAGGAATCGGCTAAATCGGGATTGTTCGATATTATTGGTCATGCCGATTTGGCCAAGAAGTTTGCCTACTATCCCAGCTTCGACCTAAATCCATATTACGAGCATGCTGCCAAGGTTTTTAAGGAGGCCAACGTTGTGGTGGAGGTTAACACCAGCGGGCGTATAAAACCCTGTAAGGAGTTCTACCCATCGGCTCAGTTTGTAAACGCGCTGGTTAAGCACAGGGTGCCCTTAACGCTGGGCTCCGATGCGCATGTGGAGCAAAATGTTGGACAGTTTTTTGCTGATGCAATAAATGAGCTCAGAGCCCTTGGAGTAAAGGAACTGGTCAGGTTCACAAACCGGAAAAGGGAGTTTTATAGAATTGATTAGCTTACTCGCGCCAAAGCACAAAAACGCCGTTTATGTCTTCGCTGTCAACGCTATAGCCCACAATTTTGCCTTCGGCGGTTACAACGCCGTTCCATGAGTCTAGGTTGTACTCGCCATCAACATCCCCATCGGGGAACGAAACGCTAATGCCTTCAACTTCAATTTCGGAGCCATTAACCTCGCCACGAACCTCTTGGCGCACCCTAAACGGTTTCTCCCCATCAATATTCTCGGTGTACTCAATAACGCCAGTAATCTGATTCCCTGTTTGGGTGAACTCGGCATATCCGGTATCGGTACCGTAATCAAACTCCTCGGAGTAGAGCCATTTCCCTGAGACGTTAATCATTGTAAAGTGGTTTTTGCAAAGATATGTAAAGAGCAAAATAGTCGCAAAAAAACAACGGGCTGATAGGTTATCCCCACAGCCCGTTTTGCATTTATTTGAAGGAGACGTTACTTAATAACGCCTAACTTTTTACCAACCTTAGTAAAGGCAGCAATACACTTGTCAAGGTGCTCAACCTCGTGACCAGCCGATACCTGAACGCGGATACGTGCCTCGTTCTTTGGTACTACTGGGTAGTAGAAACCAATTACGTAGATTCCCTCTTCAAGTAGCGCTGCAGCCATATCCTGAGAAAGTTTTGCATCATAAAGCATAACCGCAACAATAGCGCTTTGCGAAGGCTTAATGTCGAAGCCAGCAGCGGTCATCTTTTCCATAAAGTACTTGGTGTTGCTAACTAGCTTATCGTGTAGCGCGCTGCTCTCCTCAAACATGTTGAATGCTTCAATACCTGCGCCAACAATTGCAGGAGGCATTGAGTTTGAGAATAGGTATGGGCGAGAGCGTTGGCGAAGCATGTCGATAATCTCCTTACGACCAGTGGTGAAACCACCGCAACCGCCACCAAAGGCCTTACCTAGGGTACCAGTAATAATATCAACCTTACCACGAACGTTAAACTGCTCGGTAACACCACGGCCAGTTGCTCCTGCAACACCAGCCGAATGGCTTTCGTCAACCATTACAAGGGCATTGTACTTCTCTGCAAGTTCGCAAATTTTATCCATTGGAGCTACGTTGCCGTCCATAGAGAAAACACCATCGGTAACAATAATGCGGAAACGTTGAGCCTGAGCAAGTTTTAGCTTCTCCTCAAGGTCTTTCATGTCGGCATTGTTGTAGCGGTAGCGCTGAGCCTTGCAAAGGCGAACGCCATCAATAATTGATGCGTGGTTAAGAGAGTCGGAAATGATAGCATCTTCCTCGCCAAAAAGTGGTTCAAAAACACCACCGTTTGCATCAAAAGCAGCTATGTAAAGGATGGTATCCTCGGTGCCAAAGTAGTCGGCAATTTTCTTCTCCAGCTCTTTGTGCATATCCTGGGTTCCGCAAATAAAGCGAACCGAAGACATACCAAACCCGTGAGTATCCATTGCATCCTTAGCAGCCTTTACTAGGCGTGGATGATTTGATAGTCCAAGGTAGTTGTTAGCGCAAAAGTTTAGCACCTCTTGTCCTGTGCTAACCTTAATTTGTGCTGTTTGCGCTGTGGTAATAATGCGCTCGTTTTTGTACAAACCTGCTTCCTCAATGGCTTTCAGCTCATTGGCTAGGAATTCTTGCATTTTTCCGTACATAGTACTATGTTGTTGAATGAGGTTAATCAATTGACTTCAAAAGTAATGTTTTTTATTGGGCCTTAGTATAGTTATGCATATGTTGAAAAACCTGAGAAGTTGGTTTGTAAAATGTGGGGTTACGCCTATTCGCGCCGTAAAAAACTGAACGTCAAAGCAAATCGTTGGTGAAAATAATTTACGAATACCCTTGTTTTTTGTTTCTAGTTGATTATATTCGCACATTATTAACAAGTTGTTAACACCAGTGCCATGCCATACCGTCGTTTGCCTAACACCGATGTGGCTCGCCTCAGAGCCCTAAAGACAGCCTACAAGAAGGGAAAAGAGCTGCCTCCATTTAAGTTAGCATTCTCCCAAAGCTCGTTTACAAAAGCACAGCTTTTTATTGATTCTTTTGAAAAAGCAATGGCAACCTATAAGGCTGCCTATACGGTGCAAATAGACAAGAGTCAGGATTATAACAATGTAATGCGTAAGGCAAAGCTGTACCTGTCGCATTTTATTCAGGTGCTAAATATGGCCATTGCCCGTGGCGAGATGTCGCCTGAGATTAGGAAGGTTTACGGCATGGATGTGGACGAGCGTAAGCTGCCCTCGCTTAACTCCGAAAAGGAGCTTATTGATTGGGGTAAACTAATTATTGATGGCGAAACCAGTCGTATGCGCATGGGCCAAACCGCAGTGACCAATCCCAATATAGCGCTTGTTAAGGTTAGGTACGAGAACTTTGTTGAGGCCTATAATCACCAAAAAATTCTTCAGCAGAACACCCAGCGTGCGCTTAACGACCTAAACTCGCTTCGCGATAAGGCCGATGATATCATTCTCAACATCTGGAACGAGGTAGAATCTACATATAAGGATTTGCCCGATGATGAGCGCCGCGAGCGTGCCAAGGAGTACGGCGTTGTTTACGTTTACCGCAAGAACGAGCTTAAGGGCTTGCAAATGCTTGAGCGTGGCTTAGGTGATTTTCTTTAGGCTAACGGGTTTTGCCTAGCGACCATGATACGGTTACAATAAACTCCCGTGGGCGCAGAAGGTACTCTGTGCTGATAATAGCAATATCCATTTCCTGTGTGCTAACCAGCTTATTGGTGTCGAAAATGTTGCGACACTGTAGTTTTATGCCTATCCGTTTGTCGCTTGGTCTATAGGAATAGGTGATGTTGGAAAATAGCGATTCACTTTTAGGTTGACCCTTCTGCTGGTTGTGGTAGTACTCCGTTTCAAATCCAATAATGTTGCTTTGCGTTGGGTATAGGTATAAGCTAAACTTATGCTGCTGCTCCATTATGGATGATGCCGATTGGTGTGTTCTCACCTTTATCTGCGCTATACTGTATGCATAGTCGGCGCTCCAGTATCTTGATTTGTTGAAAAGGATGCTTGGGGTAAGTGTGTTTCGTGTGATGGAATTCTTCCCAATTATGCCACTTAGCATATACTCCAAGTTTGTTTTTCCATGCTGCCACTTTAGTCCAATCGTAGTTTTTACTGAGCCAATGTACCACTTTGCTTCGGTTGTGAGTGAGCCTGTGCACGTATTGTTTGGCTGGTTTTCCGCTTTGTATATAAAGCGCCCATCGCCTATGGAAATTTGGTTAATCATTTGGTACTTTTGCGCAAAAGTTTCGTTCCAGCTAATTGAACCAAAAAGCCCTGTTGCTGGGTTTTGGTATGTGGCACCAATTTGGTAGAGGAAAGATTTCCTTGTATCTACCTCCGATTGGTTGCTCCGCATTAAACGGTGACTAGTTATTACATTTCCCTGCGTAAGGTCGTTGGGATTGCTTAGGGATTCGGAGTAACTGGCAAATGCATTTGTAGTAAGTCCGCCAAAAGGAGTGTGTTTAACAGAAAGTGTGGGCTTAACGAATAGTCTGTTGGTGCTTGTACTGGCGGAGTGAATGGCATCGGTAATATTTAGCCCAACGTAGTGCATAGGTACGCCTAGGTTAAGCCTAAAATCTCCTTTTTTATACTCTAGTTCCTCCTTCAGGATTAGGCCTGCCTGTTGCCATGTAAGTTTGTTTGTTAGCGAGTCTGCTGTGTTTACCGCACCATTGTTTAGCACAGCCGTTTTGTGCTCTTGCTTTTCGAAATCGAAGCTAAGTGATGATGTGAGCACAACACGCCCTATGGGAATGGCAAGTCGAATTCGGTTTTGGGTTATGATATTGGTGTTGCTCACCTGCTGCGTTGTGCTGTTGCCATTGCCAAGCGGTGGAATAAAAACTGCAGGTGTAAAGTTGATGCGCTGTGGCGATTGGTTGTAATCAACCACCGACTCAACTTGTAAAAAATTCTTTTTGATAGGGATTAGCGCATCAAGGCTGTTTGAAAAGGTTAAGTGTGGCGTATGTGCCTTTACGCGCTGGGTTGTTAGGTTTGCTAGCTCTGACTGGTCGCTATCCCAGAACTGGGCGTAGCTTACCTTGTTTTGCAGATACCGTGATTTAACGTTTTGGGTTAACGTTGCATTGGCTACAAGGCTGTGTCTGAATATGTTGTTCTGTTGATATTCTTTGATGTCAATGGTGGTGTTCTCTAAAAAATAGGTTGTTGTTACGGATTGGTTCTCATCAACATTATCGCGGAAGTAGGAGCCGTTTACCTTAACTTCGGTGGTGGGAGTAATCTTAATCAGATGGTTGTAGGTTAACAAATTGGCCTTGTTGAATAAGTACTTATTTTTGGATATGCTTGGCGATGAGATGTTGGGAACCGATAGAAAGTTAGATTTGAGCGTAGTGGCTCCATCCAGTTTTCCGTTACTAAAGGTAAGAGACTGGTGTTGTGAACTCAAATCATTTCCCGTGTTGTTCCACTGCCAAGAGGCAATAATCTGTTGCTTTTTTCCAAACAGCATGGGAGTAAGGTTAAGCTCCCATAAAAGAGGGCTAAACCCAAGGCTACCCTGTGCTGTTCCTGTTACTGCAATGTTGCGCTTAAGCTTAATGTTTAGCGAGGTGGCATCGCTGGCAATGGTTCCCTCAATGGCCTTAACGGGTTGGTGGTTATGTAGCACCTCCACGGCGCCAACAGCAGTGTGTGGAAGGTTTTTGTTGGCAAGGGAGTACTGTCCTTCCAGTAAATCGAGTCCCTCTATGTAGTACTTCTGGATGTCGCGTCCTTGGTACGACACCTTCCCCTCGGGGCTAACGTCAAATCCCGGCATGTTGCTTATTACATCGCCAATAGAAAAATCTTTCCGCTGAACAAATGACGATACAATGTAAGTAGTAGTATCGCCCTTGCTAAAAATGGGTCTGTTGGCCACTCGCACTTCTGATATCTGATGATGTTGTTCAGTTACAGGAATTCGCAGCTGCTGCGATTTGTTTGCAAGCCTAAGTATGGTATCTCTTAACGACATGGACTTAACCTGTAGCAGAATAGAATCGGATGGAGAGCTAACGGCAATGCGAAATTTACCATCGGCACTAGAGAAGCCAAAGGCGGTAATACTTCCCGGTTTCTCTAGTGGGGAGATAATAATACTGGCCTCGAGGCTTGCTTTTGTTCCCTTGGGTGAAAATAGTACTCCCTGAATGGTTACCTGAGAGTGCCCAGTAAAAACAAAGAGTATAAGCGCAATTCCTATATAAAATCTTGCCATTGCGTAAACTATGGTTTTTCAATAAAGTTGTTCCTGTTCTGAACTCTTTTTATTGCTCTAATTTTCATATTTTCATCGCTAAACGTGCCTTTTTCTAACTCTTTTATTAAATCAGCTTTGCTTGCCTCAAGGGCATTTACATATCCCTTACTTGTTGTGTTCGTGTATCTGTTTTTTACATAGTACATTGACTTGTTGTTGCCATTAGCCAATCCTTTTAGGGTAAAAATGTGCTCGTTATCTGTATCGGCTATTTGTACAATAAGCCCTGGTAGTCCATTGAATTTATATGGTCCATCGTTAATGGGGATGTCGAGGGAAAACCATGCGGTATAGTTACGTCCGTAAAAACTTGTTTGCGCTTTGTGGCAGATAAGCCCAGATATTGTGTCGGTAGCATTAATGTCAATTGCCCAATCAAATTTTATGTCCTCTTCAACTTGGTACTTTCCAGAGCTCAAGTCGTTAGCAATAAACATGGTTTTATTCGTCGTAGGATAATTTTTGTAAACGTAAAAGTTGCAGAATGTTGGCACTGGCGAACCGCTTACTAATGGGAATATTTTTGAAAAGGCTACTTCTGGNNCTGTAGAACTTGGAGTGGTTTTGTCCAACCTCAAGAATCATCTCATGATTTTTTGCTGACAGGGGGTTTTTGTGCTCCTCGCAAAAGGTGTAGCTGTAGATAAACACATGTGTTACTTCATCTATTTTTATATATTCTTGGGCTGTTGATGATATGCTGGTTAGAATAAGCGCAATCAGAATTGGTAATTGTTTCATGAAATTTAGGTCTAGGGGTTAATTGTTTTTGATTTTTATTCTATGATTTAAATGTAGCAAATTGATTAGATATTTTGCATGATAAAACGGGTTGGATAGATAGCCTCTCTAACCCGTTTTTCATTTTGAGATTATTTTTACTCCTCTACCTCTAACCCCAAACTCCTAGCGTCGCTTCTTTTTTTAATTTCAAAAAGTAGCAGCGCGGTAAGCGCAAGGCTTACAATGCCAATGGGCCATAGCTGCTGAAGAGAGCCAACAGTCTCGGTTTCGGCGGGGAGGTTACCTTGGTGTACAAAGTGGTAAGCCAAAACGGCAAAGGCATTGTTTGTGAAGTGGGCAACAATGGGCACCCAAATGGAGCGACTCCACACCAGCATGTAACCAAATACCATCCCTAACGCTAGTCGTGGTAAAAAACCTTTAAACTGAAAGTGGATGGTGCTAAAAACAAGGGCTGCAATAAAAACTCCCCAAAAGTTACTTCCCGATACCTTGGTAAACAGCTTTTGAATTAATCCGCGGAAAAGCAGCTCCTCGCCAATGGCGGGAAGAACGGCAATCACGAATAGGTTAAAAAGCAGTGCCGATATGGAATCAACCCTAAGGAATGCCTCGGTAAGTCGTTTGGCATTCTCTTCCATCCCGTTTAGCCATTGGGGTAGGGGGAGCAGCTCGTTTGCCGATGCCATAAGGTTAATTGCTGGTAGCATAACAACGGTAGCAATGGCTGCAAGTCCTAATACTTTGCTGCTGGTGGAGCTGAATTTTAGGTAACTCCAGGGTGTTTTACTAAATGCCATTGCCGCCACTATTGCCGGGATAATAAACAGACCAATGGTTTGCATTACCTGCATCACCTTAAAGGCACTAATTGTAGAGGTGCTTGACGCATCAAATGCGGGAAGGGCCAGTCCGCTGGTTCCATAAAGAACTTTAACTAGTAGCAATCCTAGTAAAAAGCAAACAAGGAATGATAGAAGCGATAGTAGGAGAACAAAAACTATTTTGGCTGATGTTGATAGGTTTTCTAACATGTAGTGGTTTAGGTGTTTAGTTTTTGGTGTATGGAGACATGTTGCATAGAACACAGATAGCGCAAATTAAACAAATGTACACTGATTAGAAAAATTACTTTATCCAACTACTGCTATCTTTCAATAACCTTACCCAAAAAGGCGGAGTTAACAGGTAACCGTAGTATATACACCGTCCGTTTGGGTTTGAAAAGGTGATTAGGAACACGAATAACACAGGTTTTACGAATTAGCACAAATCGAGAGCATTCCTCTTACTTCTTCAATCAGTGACTAGTTACATGTTACGAGTTACATGAACACGAGTAACACAGATTTAACGAATTAGCACAGATGGAAAACTTCCTCTACTTTTTCAAATTCTTCATATTCCTCGTATTCCTCATATTCCTTCAATCGGTTACGAGTTACAATATTCCGATAACTCCTGAGAATTCCGAGTCTTCTGTGAATTAATCACTTCCTTCTACTCCTTCCTCTCCCTCATATCCCTCCATTCCGATAATTTCCGTCCCCTTTCTCTTTTCGCTGAATGTGAGTATTTTTGTCGCCTAAACAATTTGAGACGTGAGAATAGGAAAGGTTGAGTTTGAGCGTAACCCGCTGTTTTTGGCTCCAATGGAGGATGTTACCGACCCATCGTTTAGGTACATGTGTAAGCGCTTTGGTGCCGATATGATGTACACGGAGTTTATTAACTCCGATGGCCTCATTCGCGATGCGCAGTCCAGCGTGGCAAAGCTTAATATATACGATTACGAGCGCCCCATAGGCATTCAGCTGTACGGTCACAATATTGAGAGTATGGTTGAGGCAGCAAAGGTGGCTACTGAGGCAAACCCCAATATAATCGATATAAACTTTGGTTGTCCGGTTAAGAAGATTGCTGGGCGTGGCGCAGGTTCGGGTATGATGAAGGATGTACCCAAAATGGTTGAGATGACCCGCCAAATTGTTAATGCAACGCATTTGCCTGTTACCGTAAAAACCCGATTGGGTTGGGACGATAGCATGAAGAATATTGTGGAGATTGCCGAGCGGTTACAGGATGTTGGCATTGTGGCGCTAACCATACATGGGCGTACCCGTGCTCAGCTATACAAGGGTGAGGCCGACTGGACACTAATTGGCGAGGTGAAGAACAATCCGCGCATGCATATCCCAATTATTGGGAATGGCGATATTGATGGCCCTGAGAAGGCTAAGCGTGCCTTTGATACCTACGGTGTTGATGCCATAATGATTGGTCGTGCAACCTACGGTCGCCCATGGATTTTTAAGGAGATAAAGCACTACCTAGAAACGGGTGAACTTATGCCAACCTTAAACGTTATTCAGCGGGTTGATTTAGCAAAGGAGCACCTTACAAAATCGTTGGAGATAAAGGGTGGCAGAACGGGAATTCTTGAAATGCGCCGCCACTTTACCTGTTACTTCAAGGGGATTCCCCACTTTAAGGAGACCCGCTTAAAGCTGGTAACCCTAAACGAGCCAGAAGAACTTTTTACCCTTTTAGATGAGATTGCCGTGCGTTACGGCGATTTTACTCCCGATGCGGGTATCGACCCATCGCCTTGGGCGAAATAATTAGTATTTAGTGTTTAGTTTTTGGTGTGAATCGACTAATACACCAAGAACCTAGTTCTGTCTTACGTCTTATATCAGCCTTTAACCTTACATGAACA
>DHVO01000124.1 GCA_002412705.1 Bacteroidales bacterium UBA5206
CCCGATGTTGTTACCGAAAAGGTTGTGGCAACGCGCGTATCGGGTATGAAGGACCCCATGTTCACCTTCCTTGCCACGCAGTTTCAGTCATTCTCGTTCTACCCCGAGCATATATCGATACTAACAAAATCGTACCTAAACCCAATAAGCAAGGGGAGTACAAGCAAGTACCTTTTTCTGCTTGAGGATACGGTTTACACCCCCGTTGGCGATACCGTTTTTGTAATCTCGTTCCGTCCCCGCAAAGGGCAGCCCATTGATGGGCTAAAGGGGGTTCTCTCCATTAATACCGATGGCTACGCCATACAGAGCGTTATTGCCGAACCGGCCGATGGCGAAAGGCTTCCCATCTCGCTGCGCATACAGCAGCGCTACGAGAAGGTTAATGGGCAGGCGTGGTTCCCTGTTGAGCTCAACACCGATTTAATTTACAACTACTGGGAGGCCAATCGTAAGGATGTTATTACTGGCGCCAATGTTTCGCTACGGCTACTTGGCGTTGGGAAAAGCTACCTGCGGGACATTGAGATTAATCCCAATCTATCGGATTTAAAGCGCAGCCATGTGGAGCTAACGTTCCACCCCGATGCTGCGGATAGGGGCGATGAGTACTGGGTTATGAACCGTAAGGATAGCCTATCGGCCATTGAGCAGCGCACCTACCGTATTGTGGACAGCCTTAGCAAGCAGGCCAATCTTGAAAGGAAAATGAAGCTGATGACGGCCTTAATGATTGGGCGAATCCCCATGGGCTACGTTAATCTGGACCTTACACGGTTGGCTGGCTATAACCAGTTTGAGGGCTATAGGCTGGGGTTGGGGCTGGAGACTAGCCGTAAGGTATCAGAGTACTTCAGGGTTGGTGGCTATGCGGCTTATGGCTTTACCGATAAGGCTGCAAAGTACGGCGGCTTTACCAATATCACCCTAAGCAAGCGGAATCAGGTTTACCTTGAGTACGCCTATAGCAACGATGTTAGGGAGAGCGGTAGCTATAGGTTTATGGGCACAACCAGTTTGCTTAGCTCCGATTTTATGCGGAATATCTCCATTGCCAAAATGGATAACGTGGTTCAGCATCGGGTCGATTTTGGTTTTAGGGCTTTCCATTGGGTGTCGTTTAATTTGTTTGGGGCGCAGAGCAATCACAAGCTACTATCGGAGTACTATCCGTACATCTCGGGCAACAGCTGGTACAGCGCATTCAATCAAACCGAGGTGGGAGTGAGGCTTCGCTACGCTCCGGGCGAGAAGTTTATGGAGCTGCCCAGCGGGCTTATGCCACTAAATAATGATTTTCCGGTGCTGCGCATCAACCTAATAAAGGGCTTAAAGGCCTTGGATGGAGCATACAGCTACACCAAGGTTGAGGCTCGGTACGACGATACCTTTGTGTGGCGAACCCTAGGTAAAACCCACCTGTCAACCTCTGCGGGTTACATGCATGGCGATGCTCCCGCATCGCTGCTCTACTTTGGGGTGGCAAACTACTTGCCCCTGTCCATTGAGGCTATTCATGGGTTTGGTGCAATGCGGATGAACGAGTTCCTGATGGATAAGTTTGTGAACCTTTTCCTTCGTCACGATTTTGGCTCGTTGCTATGGAAGACTGGCAATAAGCGTTGGCAACCCACCTTTGCCCTTTCGCAGAATATCGCCTTTGGCGATTTAAAGAGCTCTTTCCCGCGTACTTTTTACAATGGCGATGTGGTTAAAGTGCCCACTCGAGGCTACTTTGAATCGGGTTTACTAGTTGGTGGGCTTATCCCAACATCAATGTACTCCATAGGCTTTGGTGTTTACTACCGCTATGGCGATTACGCCTACGCAAAAACTGCCGATAACTTTGCCTACAAGCTAACCTTTAACTACTCTTTTTAGGTTGATATGGCTATAAAGTAAAAGGCTGCCCAAATGAACGGGCAGCCTTTCTTGTATGGTTTTGTGAGGTTATCCTTTAAATAGCGGGTCGGCGCCAATGGTGCCTACTAGCGATTCAAGGTATAGCTCCGATTCTACCTCCTTAACCTTCATCTTGGCGGCGTGTAGCTTCTTCTCAAGTTCTTGCGCTTTAACAATCTCCTCGTTAACACCCTCCTTAATAAAGGCCTCAAGGTAGCTAACGTGTTGCTTCCAAAGCTCAATATCCTTTTGCTGCTTGATTTTAAGCCTAGCCTTGTACCAGTCGCTGTTTAGCACGTACTCACGGGTAAACATCTGGCGAAGCTCAGGGTCGGTAAGGCTCTTGCCGTTGTAGTGACCATGCGCCATAATGTGCAGAAGTACCTGTAGTGGTGGAATGGCTGCGTTTACGCTACCATCCTCAAAGTACAGCAGTGCCGATTTTTGTTGCGCCTCGCAGATGTTCTTGATGCCATCAACATAATCGTCCATGCTTTGGGTTTCTGGTCTTAGCACCTCATCGCTAAGTACGCCAATTGGCTCCTCGAACACACGTCCAAAGTATTTAAACACAAAGGTTTTGGTGATACGGTATCCCAACCTGCTGGCAAGTATGGTTTCGCCATTGTGCTCAAAATCGTTAATCTTCTCAAGCGATCCCTCCTCAATTAGTCGCTTAGGATCCTTTTCGTG
>DHVO01000010.1 GCA_002412705.1 Bacteroidales bacterium UBA5206
TTAGTACGTGGTGTGTGCCATACGATTTCTGCAACCCCTTAATTGAGATGCTCACTTTGCTTGAATCCATAGTTTACAGATGATTATTTAGGGATATCAAAAGTAGTGTTTTGTACGAAAGGAGGGGGTTAAAATGTGTGAATTGTTAGCAGGGATAATACACAAAAAGGGAAGCAGCAGCCTCCCCTTGTTGTATCTAATAAAAACATGTAGTTACTCAACATCAATGGTGTCGGTAGCAATATCCTCGGTGTTAGGTTCTGCAATAATCTCTTCAACTTCGGTGGTTATCTCCTCAACGGCCTCCTCTTGTGCGCTGGCAAGTCGAGAAACAAAAACGGACTCTTTAAAGTCGGGGTTCTCAACTATTTCCTTAATGGCTTCGGCCTTTTTTGCCTCATCGGTTAGCTCCATGGCCTTACGGATGAACTTTGCAACGGCTATATCCACATCAGTATAGGTTAGGGCTTGATCTTTTACCCAGCCAGTTTCTACCCATTTGCCATCGGAGCGTTTGCCTGTTACCTCAAGAAAACCATTGCTTTCCGATTTTACAGCAACAATATCCATAGCGCTAAACTGCTTGTCGGTTTTGTTAAGCAGGTCGGGACGTGAGTATATTGGGCAGTCGTTGGTAAAAGTTGCTGGTTCGCTGGCAATAACAATGAAATCGCTACGTACCCAACCCTCTTTATCATCTTTAAGACGAATTTTGTAATAGGTAATTGGGGTTTTTGGAGTCTCGTCAACTTCAGTTTCGTTTAGGTACTCTACCGTTTCACCAATGCTAAGCGCCGAAAGCCATTTCCCCGATTCGGTTGGGGCGTCTCTTAGCGAAACGTTGTCCCAAATGCAAACCGCCACATCATCGGCGGTAGTTGAGCCATTTACCTCGGGTGACGAACCACTATTTCCACAAGAAAAAAGCGCTAGCACAGGCAGAATGGCAAAAAGAAGACCTATCCTTTTCATAAAATATTATTTAGGTTATTTAATGCTTTTGTCCCCTTGTTTTATGGGTAAACAATCAGTAATTGCTAATGTATTATAAATGGTGTTAACATACAAGTCCTCTTTTGTTAAACAGAATGATTCTAGGGTTTAGATACTGGAAAAGGATCTACTTTTAACTGAATATTTTCAACATGTGTATATACATGATTAAACGATTGCCATACTTTGTAATTTTAGTGTTTGCATTAGTGTATCTGTTGTTTTCTGTTCAAACAAGTTCTGTTGATGCGCATGGTTATGCAAACTACATAAAAAGTGGCGAGGGGTTATTCTCCTCGCATCACTTGTTGTACAATCTTTTAGGTTTTGTATGGGTTAAGCTGTTAAACTTTTTTGGTGCTAATGATGTATTGGCAGCAATGAAGGCACTAAACGCCATACTTTCCGGATTATCATTAGCTCTTATTTATAGCATCTTTAGCGAACAAGGTTTTTCGCGGTCTAAATCCTTAGCATGGATTACCTTTATTGGGTCTTCATGGGGAATAATGAGGTTTGCAACAGAAAATGAAACCTATATTGTTCCAATCTTCCTCTCGTTGGTTGGTAGTTTGTTTCTTCTTAGATATAACCGAGGCCATAGAATCAAAAACCTTCTGTTATCAGGGTTGTTTACAGCCCTAGCCTGTTTGTTTCATCAAATCCATTTTTTTTGGTGGTTAGCTTTTGTTGTTGCCCTTTTTGTTAAAGATGGTTTCAAAAGAGCCGCCATCTTTGTTTTGCCTGCATTTATTGTTCCTTTAGTGTATCTACTGGTTATTGGTTTGGAGAATGGGGGTATTCCTTCTCTAGAAGATGTTTTTCGTTTTGTTTTCCGGGATTACATGGCGGGTACTGCTTCGGTTGGGTTTGGTCTAATGAGCATTGTAATGAGTGGTATTAGTCTCATTCGCACGTTTATACAGGTTCATGGTTACATGCTAATGCTTGTAAAAGCAAACCTTTGGTTATTAGGTTTTGTGGCATTGGCTCTGCTTTTGGGTTTTCAATCTATAAGGCATTTAAGGGGAACTTCTATTGATTTTAAAATATTGGGTTCTGGATTTATTCTAGCACATTTACTAGCGTTATTTTTTCAACTCTTCTTTGCTTTTTTATCTCACGGAAACTCAGAATTCATGGTAATGCTTCCAGCATTATTTGCTATTGTGCTTTCTGGAATCAGCAAAAACGACACTAGGTTAATTAGCTATGCTGCACTGGGCATGTTTGTATGGAACCTTTCGTTTGGATTAATGCCTTTACACCTTATGCCCTTGGATGGCAGCCGAATTGTGGTTAACCAAATTGTTAGCAACCAGAGCTCGTTTGCTTGGGTTTTTAACAAACCTCATATTGAGAATCAAGTGGAGTATGTCTCTAACAAAAAGGCAAATTGCATAGAGGGCTTTGTGGGTGTTGATAAAGACCACTTTTATGGTAAGACTGATTCACTTTTGAGCATGGGTGTTTCTGTTTACACCGATTGTTATAAGCGTCCAAAGACACTATCAAGGGAAAATATCTTCTTCAATGCAAATGCAGAACTCTTTAATAACTACTGTTTGGTTGTGGTTGACTCCTGTAGTTCATTGACTGGTACCTACTACTTGACAAGGATAATTAAGAAGGAAAATTCCCTACCACAAAAAACGCTCTACCCGTAATGAGCAGAGCGTTGTGTTCTGTGGATTGTATGTATTTCCTTTAACCGTTTAGATTAATAAGGTGTTCCAAAGGTTTTAAAGCTTCCCATAATGAAAAGCTCTTTTGGGGTGATGCTTAGCACAGGAATAGGCGATTTGCTTAGCATCTGCTGCGCAAGGCTACCCAGAACAAAGTTGCTTATATCAAGGCTTTGCTCGGTCATAATGCTTACAAGATCGGCATTAACATCAAGGGCGTACTCAATGGTTACGTCGGTTAGGTTCCCTCCCTTGGCGCTCGACAGGTGGAACCGTATGTCCCTATCCTTTAGGTACTCGCAAACCTGTTTTGAGTAGGCGTTGAGCTTGGCTTCCACCTCCTCCGATTTTACTGTTGATACGGCCAGCACATGAATCTCTGCACCAAACGCTGCAGCAATTTCGGCGGTAATGGGCA
>DHVO01000103.1 GCA_002412705.1 Bacteroidales bacterium UBA5206
CGCGCCTCCAAAGCCAGTATTACCGTGTTGGGCGGCGGTTGCACCGCTGTCCTATATTCTTCAAGGCTTTGCCTTGGGTCAGCAAAGGAAAAGCCTTGCTGCCGAACGAAGTAGATTTTACATTTGGTCTGGATCCAATCAGTTTTTTATATTCTTTACATAAACTAGAAAAGATTAATTTTTAATATGACAAACTTAAAAGAAACATATGAAAACTTTAAAGGAGTCAAGTTTCCTCAAAGTCCAATTAATGAAGCATTAGATGATTTATTTACTAATCTGGTTCAATATGATAGTTTTATAGCAGGAGCAATAGACAGAGTCCTTAAAGGAAAACCTCTTAAATTAAATGAAATTTATTTTGACCACGAACTTGAAAAAAAACTTAAGCTGTTTGTTTTAGAATCTGGGAACGATAAAGATATTAAAGTTGCGATATCGTATCTCCAATACTTAGAACATTTAAGAGACTTGGTCAAAGTAGCAGAATCAAGCAAGTAGTCAATCATTAAAGTAGAACCCCGTGTTGGGCAGCGGTTGAACCGCCGTCCAAGTATTCTTCAAGACTTTGCCTTGGGTATGTAAAGGAAATCGCACGCCTCCTGTCGTATGGTAACATAGATAAATAAGAAACGGCATAGCAAGAGCTAACCTTTGAGACAAGGCTCTTTTGCAACGCCAGATATATAGTTGTAATGAGCAATCGGTAATTGGCCATATTTGCCACATAGCATGCCCAATTTTGCCTTTGTTGCAAATAAGTGTAGTGTTGTGCGTTTTTTGTTGTTTTAGTCTGATTGGCGCCCGTTTTTTGCAAAAACAAAAAAGCCTCCATAAAGGAGGCTTCTTGTATATATTGTTTGGCTTGTTACTTAACCTTATCGCCATCGTATGCCCACTTAATGTAAGCGGCACCCCAGGTAAAGCCAGCTCCAAAAGTAGCAATAATAATGTTATCGCCCTTTTTAAGTTTTGGTTCCCACTCCCATAAGCACAATGGAATGGTTGCGCTGGTGGTGTTGCCGTAACGGGTAATGTTAATCATTACCTGCTCCTTGCTAATTTCCATACGCTTAGCGGTGGCCTCAATAATACGCATGTTTGCCTGATGGGGCACTAACCACGCAAGGTTTTCTGGCGTTAGGTTATTTCTTCTCATCATCTCAACAGCGGTATCGGCCATGTTTGATACGGCCGCCTTAAACACGGGTTGTCCCTCTTGGTAAATGTAGTGCTGCCTTTTGGTTACTGTTTCAATGCTTGCTGGGTAGCACGATCCTCCTGCAACTTGGTGTAGGTGCTTTCGACCAGAGCCATCAACCTGCATTAGTGAGTCAACCACTCCAAAGTCATCTTCGCAAGGCTCAAGCATAACTGCTCCTGCACCATCGCCAAAGATTGGGCATGTGGAACGGTCGGTGTAGTCGGTTATTGACGACATTTTGTCGGCACCAACTACAATAACTTTTTTATGCGTTCCGCTCTCAACAAACTTCGAGGCGGTAACTAGAGCATAAAGAAAGCTAGAGCAACCAGCATTTATATCGTATCCAAAGGCATTCTTAATGCCCGCTTTGTCGCTAATAACATTTGCAGTGGCAGGGAAAACCATGTCTGGTGTAACCACACCGCAAATTAGCATATCAACTTCTTCTGGACGGGTATTGGTTTTACGCAAAAGGTCATTTACAGCATGAATGGCCATGTCCGATGTTCCCAATCCTTCTCCCTTGAGAATTCGACGCTCTTCTATTCCAATTCTGGTCATTATCCACTCGTTTGTGGTATCAACCATACGGCTAAGCTCATCGTTGGTAAGGATGTAGTCGGGAACATACCCGGCCACTCCGGTAATTGCTGCAGTAATCTTACCCATTTTAGTTAAAGGCTTCTTTAATTTTTTGGCAGAGGTTAGAACCAATAACTTCGCGAGTTTGGAAAATCATGTTCATTATTGCCTTGGCGTTGGAAACTCCATGGCCAATAATTACTGGTGCGTTTACGCCAAGTACAGGTGTACCCCCGTAGTTCTCGAAGTTAAATCTTTCAAAGAAAGGATCTTGGATTTTCCTTTTCTTGAGTATGTGATAAATGGCTTCGGCTTCTTTAAGAACAACGTTCCCAACAAAACCATCGCAAACCACTACATCGGCTTTGTCGTTAGAGAAGAGCTGGTTGCCCTCCACGTTCCCAACAAAGTTGAACTCAGTGGCATCTTTCATTAACTCAAATGCGCTTTTGGTTACCAGGTTCCCTTTTTCCTCTTCCTCTCCAATGTTAAGAAGGGCTACACGAGGGTTGGCAATGTTTAGCACAAACTTTGCGTATAGCGAGCCCAAAATCCCGTATTGGTGAAGTACATCGGGTTTGCAATCGGGGTTAATTCCAACATCAAGAAGCAGGTTAAACTCTGTTTCCGATACAGGAATGTACGTTGCAATGGCAGGACGGATAATTCCATTTACCTGCTTCACGGAGTACATTGCACCAACAAGCATAGCTCCAGTACTTCCAGCACTTGCAAATCCATCTATCTTACCCATTGCAAGGTGCTTAAAGCCTACGGAGATACTTGAGTCTGGTTTTTGGTTGAACGCTTTGGCGGGATGGTCTCCCATACCAATAACTTCTGAGCAATGAACAATCTCAAAAGAATCCTCACTTACTCCTTCTCTCTTGAGAATAGGAATAATCTTGTCCTTATCACCAAAGAGTATTATTTGTTGATCGGGTGACAGGGATTTTTGAGCGAGAATAGCTCCCGATACTACTGCATCGGGGGCAAAGTCTCCACCCATTGCATCTACGCCAATTTTCATAAGTTAATGTTTGGGTTACTGATTATGATAAAGCCCTGCGTTACCTGCTAACAGGTTATGCGTTTACGGTCTTCTCAATAGCCAGCTTCCCACGGTAGAATCCGCACTCTGGGCATACGCGGTGATACTGTACGGTTGCGCCACAGTTTGAACATGTTCCCAATGTTGGCAATACCGCCTTTTGGTGGGTTCTGCGCTTATTCCTTCTCTGCTTCGAAATCTTTGATTTAGGATGTGCCATTTTACAAGCGTTTTATGAAATTGTACAACTAGTTAAAATTCAAATCTCTTAATTTATTCCAGCGTGGATCTGTTGGCTCGTCTTCGTCCTCTTCGTCCTCGTCTGGGGTATCGTTACTAATGTATCCAATCTTGTTAAGCATTTCTGGGTTACATGCCTTCTTGTCGGTACCTTTTACTCCGTGGTACTTCTTGTAGGGCAGGCTCAGGCAAATGCTCTCGTAGATGTATTGAGCCAAGTTAAGCTCGCTCTCGTCGGGCGAGATAACCATGTACTCATCATCGTCAACTTCGTTCTCACCATACCTAACGAATAGCTTCCCGTTGTATGATGTGGGTAGGTTAAAGTACTCTAAACATCTGTCGCAAAGTACTTCAACGGTTCCAGTGACGTTTATGGCCAGCTCTAGCATGTTATTCCTCTTCTCGAGACGAATTTTTGCTAAAAGTTTTCCATTTTTTACTTCACTTTCTTCAAAAAGTTCAAAGAACTTATCGTCAACATCGAATTCAAAGTCGTGAATTCCGACCTTGAGTCCTTTGAAAAATATTGAGTATGAACTAAGTTGCCTTTTCATGGCTCTTTAAAAAACATCGCGCAAAGGTAAAAATTAATATCAAATAAAAAAATTTGATACTACATCTCACTATTTACAGGCATCTATGACTTTTGGCTTCGCTTTCTATCGTTCTCGTCGAGGAGGATTTTACGTAGGCGCATGGCTTTTGGCGTTACCTCTACGTACTCATCTTCCTGAATGTACTCCAGAGCTTCCTCCAGGCTAAACTTGATAGGAGGGGCAAGGGATGTTTTGTCGTCGGAGCCAGATGCACGCATATTGGTTAGCTTCTTGGACTTGGTTACGTTAACCACAAGGTCGCCGGCGCGAGAGTTCTCGCCAATAACCTGTCCAACGTAAACATCTTCATGAGAATCAACAAAGAATTTACCTCTATCCTGTAGCTTGTTTAGCGCGTATGCAAATGCGGTTCCGCTTTCCATTGCTATAAGTGAGCCGTTTTGTCTTAGCTCAATCTCGCCACGGTATGGTTCAAAATCTTTAAAGCGATGCGCAATTACGGCCTCACCTGCAGTTGCAGTTAGAAGCATGTTCCTTAGCCCAATGATACCCCTTGAAGGGATTTCGAACTCAAGGTGAATGCGGTCGCCCTTACGCTCCATTTGTAGCAGCACTCCTTTACGGCGGTTAACCAGCTCAATGGCTTTTCCAGATACCTCTTCGGGTAGGTCGATTGTAAGAACCTCAATAGGCTCGCACTTCTCGCCGCCAACCATTTTGATGATAACCTGTGGCTGTCCTACCTGAAGCTCATAGCCTTCGCGGCGCATGGTTTCAATTAGAACAGATAAGTGAAGAACGCCTCTTCCGTAAACGGTAAAGGCATCGGCTTTATCGGTTTCCTTAACCCTTAGGGCAAGGTTTTTTTCTAGCTCTTTATCAAGTCTTTCCTTTAGGTGGCGAGAGGTTACAAACTTCCCGTCCTTGCCAAAGAAAGGTGAATCGTTAATGGTGAAAAGCATGCTCATGGTGGGCTCATCAACGGCAATGGTTGGTAGCGCTTCTGGGTTTTCCCAATCGCTTATGGTATCACCAATATCAAAGCCTTCAATACCAACTAGCGCGCAAATATCGCCCGATACAACTTTATCAACCTTACGCTTCTCTAATCCCTCAAAAACAAGTAGGTCTTTAATCCTAGTGCGGATTACGCGACCGTCGTTTTTCATTAGGGAGACGTTTTGTCCTGGAATAAGCTCACCGCGGTGAAGCTTACCAATGGCAATACGTCCAACGTACGATGAGTAGTCCAGTGAGGTGATAAGCAATTGCGGTGTACCCTTAAGCGCTTTTGGCTCTGGTACGTATTCAACAATGCGGTCTAGAAGTGCGGTAATGTCAGTTGCTGGTTGTTTCCAGTCGTCGGACATCCAGCCTTGCTTTGCGCTTCCGTAAATGGTAGGGAAGTTAAGCTGTTCTTCGTTTGCGTTGAGGTTGAACATAAGTTCGAATACCTCTTCCTGCACCTCTTCGGGGCGGCAGTTAGGCTTGTCAACCTTGTTGATAACCACAATGGGTTTAAGCCCAAGTGCAAGTGCCTTTTGAAGCACAAAGCGGGTTTGTGGCATGGTTCCCTCAAATGCATCAACAAGAAGCAGAACGCCATCGGCCATGTTTAGCACGCGCTCTACCTCGCCACCAAAGTCGGAGTGGCCTGGTGTGTCAATAATGTTAATCTTAACATCTTTGTAGTTTACCGATACATTTTTGGCAAGGATGGTGATTCCGCGCTCGCGCTCTAGGTCGTTACTGTCAAGAATGAGATCTCCTGGAGTTTCGTGCTCTTTGAAGAGTTTGCCCTGAATGATCATCTTATCAACTAGTGTGGTCTTCCCGTGATCGACATGGGCAATGATGGCAATGTTTCTAATTTTGAGCATTTACTTGCAATAAATTTTGGGGTGCAAAGGTAGCGTTATTATTTCTTTTATCTGTTATAAACACTTGATGTTTCGAACGCATTTTTTTAGGGATTGTTTCTCGATGTTGATACTGTTGATGTAGCTAGGGTTTCACGAAGTGTTAAATAATGCAAACAAAAAGAGCTACCCACTGATGGATAGCTCTTTAGCTTTATCTGGTACTCTCTACTCGTATTTTATTGCATCAACAGGATTTGCTTGGGTTGCTTTCCATGCAAGCCCGCCAACTGTAATAACGGCAATTATAAGAGCTACAATGCTTGCCACAACAAAGGGCAAAAGCGTTTGAATGTAGAAAGGGCTAAGGCCAAAATCAATACGGTAAGAGAAATCCTGAAGCCACCTAGCCATTCCCCAGTAAGCCACAGGCCAAGCAAATAGGTTTGCAAGTAGAACAAGACCAATAAATTCCTTCGATATTAGGTAAACAATGCTGCCGCTGGCACCGCCTAGCACTTTTCTTATGCCAATCTCCTTGTTCTTTTGCTCGGTTACAAATGAGCTTAACCCCAATAGTCCAAGGCACGATATGAAAATGGTGAGCAGAGAGAAAAGTCTAAATAGTATGCCCATTTTTTGCTCTGCGCTATATAGCTCGGCAAGTCTTTGGTCAAGGTAGTTGTAGTTAAACAAGCGTGTTGCGTTAAACTTATGCCACGATTGCTCAAGAAACTCAACGGCCTCTTTGCGGGTATTGTCCTTTACCCTTACGTTGAGGATTCGTGGGGGAAAATCCATTAGAATGAAAAGGAAAGGCTCCACTGGGTTGTGGATTGATGTGTAGTGGAAATCTTTAACTACGCCCACAACGCTTCCGTCCCTATCAACGGTTCCATCAAGGTTCAATCCAAACTGTACGCGTTTGCCCAGCGGATTATCGGCCCAGCCCCAAACTTTGGCTGCAGTTTCGTTAATTAGAAAGGCAGTTTTAGCATCGCCTGCGTTGGTCTTATCGAAATTCCTACCCTGAGCAAGCTCTAAACCAAGGGTGTTTAGGTAATCGTGATCGCAGAATAGGAGATTTATGGCAATGTCCTTCATCTCTCCATCCTGTTCAATTCGGCAAACTATTTTGGCGTTATCTAAACCCATAGTGCTTGTTGAACCTGCAACCGACTCTATGGCAGGATTGCTTAGCAGCTCAAGTTTAAATGCATCGATATGGTTGCTAACAGCGGAGTCCAAGCCTGGTACAATAACTAAGTTATCGGCCTTGTAGCCCAAATCTTTAGTTTTAATGTAGTGCTGTTGCCACGATACAATTATTGTTGCAATAATCATGGTGATGGATATGGCAAACTGGAAAACAACTAGCGCTTTTCTTAGCCCAACATGTCCTTTTGCCGATCCTGAATTATCTTTTAGCACAAGCAACGGTCTAAACGACGATAGGTAAAAAGCAGGGTAGCTGCCCGATACTAAGCCAACTAGAATGGTAATGCCCACAATAATGCCAATTAGCTGTGGCTCCAAAAGGTTGGAGAAGGTTAGCTGTTTTTCGGCCAGAGCATTAAACCCTGGCAGGATTAGCCATGTGGCAAAAAGGGCAACTGCAGTTGCTAGTATGCTAAGTAGAACCGATTCGCTTAGGAACTGGCCAACTAGCTTACTCCTTTGCGAGCCAACAACTTTGCGTATCCCAACCTCTCTTGCTCTTTTGGCAGCACGTGCGGTGGCCATGTTCATGTAGTTAATACATGCAATGCTTAGTATGAACAGGGCTATTACGCTAAAGATGTATATGTTAGCCTTGCTGCCAACAGGAAAATCGCCCTGAAGGTTTTTGATTGTACTAAAATGGCAATCGGCTAGTGGCTGTATTATGAGCTTAAAGGATGCATTGATTTGTTCTCCAATGGACGACATGTGTCGTTCATAAA
>DHVO01000068.1 GCA_002412705.1 Bacteroidales bacterium UBA5206
AATCCATTAAGGGCCAACTATTCCTTGACGAGGAGAAACAACTGCTGAAAGGAATTGCCAAAATAATAGAACAGTTTATTGCAGCCAACGAAGCGACAAGCATTGTTGAAAAAAGAGAAAAGTATTACAGAACATTACTACATGGGCTGCATGAGGACATAATGGTTATTAACCCATCCTATGAGATAACCGATGTTAACAATAACTTTTTACGCAACAGCGGGCTTACCAAGGAACAGGTAATTGGCAAGCATTGCTTCGAAATCTCCCATGGGTTATCACAACCCTGTCACCTTATGGGCGGCACATGTGGCTTGCTCGATGTATTTAAAACTGGCGAGGTGGGTACCTGTAGGCATCGCCACGTAAAGGAGAACGGGGATATTGCCCATATCGACATAATCCTATCGCCCCTTAAGGACGAGGAGGGCAAAATTACCCACGTAATAGAGGCTGCCCGAGACATTACAGAACTAATTAACTCCCGTAAGGCCATTGCCGAGAGCGAAGAGAAGTACAGGCTATTAGTAACGCAGATGCAGCAAGGACTTGCTCTGCACGAGGTTATAAAAGACCAGAACGGGAAGGTGGTCGATTACAGGTTTATTGAAGTTAACAGGAGCTACGAAAAGTTAACCGGACTTACTGCCAGCAACATTATTGGCAAAACTGTTCTTGAGGTGCTCCCCAACACCGAGGATTACTGGATAAAACTTTTTGGCGATGTGGCCACAACGGGTACACCACTCCACTTCGACAACTACTCTAGGGAGCTGAGAAAGCATTTTCATGTTGATGCCTTCTGTCCAAAACCCAATCAGTTTGCGGTAATTATATGGGACATAACAGAGAATAAAAAAGCAGAGGAGCAGCTAAAAGATAGCGAGCTTCGCTACCGCAACATATTTGAGAGCAACCACGCCACAATGCTTATAATTGACCCCGACGATGGGTCTATTATAGACGCAAACCCTGCTGCGGCCAGGTTTTACGGATGGGATAGGTACACGCTTAAATCTATGAAAATAACCCAAATCAACACCCTATCCACAACCGAGGTTATAGCAGAGATGCAAAAAGCAAAAAAAGAGGGTCGTAAGCATCTCTTCTTTAAGCATAGATTAAGTAATAGCTCCATTAGGGATGTTGAAGTCTTTAGTGGAACTGTACTCGTAAAGAATCGCACAATGCTTTTCTCCATTGTGCACGACATAACTGAGAAAAAGATTACAGAACAAGCCCTTATTGATAGTGAGGAGAAGCACCGCACCCTTTTTGAAACAATGGAACAAGGTGTTGTTTACCAAGATAAAATGGGGCACATTGTGTCTGCCAACAGGGCAGCACAAAAAATACTGGGGCTTACGCTGGAACAGCTACAGGGTAGAACATCCATGGATCCACGCTGGAAAGCAGTAGATGAGCAAGGAAATGAGCTCAAGGGCGAAATGCACCCCGCCATGGTTGCTCTAGAAACAGGAAAAAGCGTTCCTAACCAAACCATGGGAATTTTTCACCCCGAACGTAACGACTATACGTGGATTCTAATTAATGCCGTCCCCGAATACCAGAACGGGGAGGAAAAACCCTACCGTGTTTTTACAACATTTACCGACATTACCGATTTGAAAAAGGCTGAAGAAGAGCTCCAGCACCAAAAGGAGTTTTTGGAAACCTTAATGCAAACCATTCCCAATCCCATTTTTTACAAGAACGCACAGGGCTACTATACTGGTTGTAACAAGGCATTTGAAACGTTCCTTGGCAAAAGCAGTAAAGAAATAGTTGGAAAAACCGCGTTTAGCTTGGCACCTCAGGAAATAGCACAGATTTACCACCAAAAGGACATGGAGCTAATCAGCAATCCTGGCAACCAAACCTATGAGTGGCAAATAAAGGACAGCAAGAACGAGCTTCGCGATGTAATTTTTGACAAAGCCACAATTGTTGACAAACAAGGAGGCATACAGGGTATTGTGGGAGTAATAACCGATATTACCGAGCGCAAAAAGGCAGAACTAAGCATCCAACAAAACAGTGAGCGGCTAAAAGCACTGGTTCGCATCTTTGAGTTTAAATCAACAAACAAACAGGAACTATTAGATTTTGCTCTAAACGAAGCGCTATTCCTTACCTCTAGCAAGCTGGGGTATATTTACAACTACGATAGCAGCAAAAAGCAGTTTACGCTTAACTCCTGGTCGAAAGGGGTGCTTGATGAGTGCTCCGTAATCAATCCAGAAACCTGCTACGAACTAGGCAACACTGGCATTTGGGGCGAGGTTGTAAGGCAGCGCAAGGAGATTATTCTTAACAACTTTAGGGAACAACACCCACTAAAGAAGGGATACCCTAAGGGGCATGCCGAGCTATACCGTTACATGTCGATCCCCGTATTTATTGATAACGAGATTGTAGCTGTGGTGGGCGTTGCAAACAAGGATAGCGATTACACCGAAACCGACCTACACCAGCTTCAGTTCCTAATGAACTCCGTTTGGGGTATTGTTCAGCAGAACGAGGCCAACGAAAAAATACAGAAACTTTCTACTGCGGTTGAGCAGAGCCCTGTTTCTGTGGTGATAACCGACACAAATGGCAACATCGAATTTGTAAACCCAAAGTTCACCCAGCTAACGGGCTACACCTTTAACGAGGCTGTAGGTAAAAACCCCAGCATTCTTAGCTCTGGATACCACAACAAGCAGTTCTTTAAGCAGATGTGGGGCACCATTCTAAAGGGCGAAGAGTGGAAGGGACAGCTAGTAAACAAGAAAAAGAACGGGGAACTTTACTGGGAATCGGCGTTAA
>DHVO01000117.1 GCA_002412705.1 Bacteroidales bacterium UBA5206
TATCAGGCGAAGCCTCAATTTCAACTGACGCTACAATTTCTTTATAGAATAACCTTTTCTTCATGATTATAGACTTATGTTTTTTTGCTTAAGTACTTTGTTGCATTACGAACCACCTCCCTTGTAGTAAAAACCGAGAATTGGCTAATAAACGAGGTCACAAAATGGGCATCGTGCTTTGTGCATTCCCTCAAAACCCAGCCTACTGCGGTTTTGCAAAAGCGCTCGGGGCGCTGGATTAGCACCGACGCAAAATCAGCAATTACGTTTTGGTGCTGAGTGATTGCCTTACTCTGCGCAAAGGGCACTAGTGATGCCCGTGCTTTCCACTGGTTGCACGCGCCATTCCACAGTCTAAGTTCTGGAATCGCCACTGCAGGTGCTCTATCAAGTAACGGGGTAAGCACTTTAACACAGAGCCAATCGCACACGTTCCAATCAAAAATTAGCTCCTCATCGAACCAGGTAGATATTAAGCTAAGCAGCTCCTCAGCATTGTCATGCTTCCAGTATAGTTCAAGGTATAGAATGGCAGCCAGCTTATCCTCGGTGTAATGCTGCCTCATTAGCTGGTTAAGCAGATCTACTTGCGTAGCAAGACTCCAAGTATCCATTTTATACAGCGCAAAGGCATGGGTAATAATACGCCTTATGGTAGGCATCGCCACACCACGCGATATTATACCATGCTTTACATAGCTCTGAAGCCATTGGGCTTTCTGCTCATTCTCATTTTGCTTAAGCTGCTCCTGAATATGCAGCAAACAGCTATTCATAATCTCTCTATTACTATTTCCTTGGTAAAATAATTAAAAAATCAGAACTCGCTTCTTAATCTTTTTAAATAGAGAGGAGAAAAAGCTGGCGCGCCCAAATTTCTTATGGATAAAAAGCCTATAACCTTTCCTTCCTTAACTATTTTTGGGGGATTTAATGCCGTTGGGTTGAATGGAGAAAAGGCGCTATGTTGGTTCCCATACTCCGAAAGTTTATTCCAAATACTGTTGGTACCAAACTCACTACCGTACCGTCCAAACTCGTTAAATATGGATTCAGAATCGTACTCATTACATATTTTTCCAAGATATGTACCCTCCTTGTCCTGTGCAAATATCTTAGCATCACTTAGCTCACAAACAACATCGGTACCACTACCACTGGAGCGGCTCACATCATGCTTTTGATTCTTAAACTTGCCTGCATAAGAGGGAAGCTTATCAAATTTATAATCCATTGCACTATTAAGCGCTGGAAGTATTGCCACCACTATTTCCTCAAGCGTTATAGCGCTCCGCTCGGTGTACACAAGGTAATCGGCCTCACCATACTCCTTAATCTTAACCTTAACATTAGTAAATGGCACTTGCTGGCCATATCGTACCACAATATCGGCAAAGGTCACCGTTTCCGAAGCGTTTACTGTGATATCACTTAGTGGCGAATCGGATATAATAAAATCGGCCATACTCCTATTAGAGGTTACACCCACCGTAAAGTCTTCAAAGGCGATATCCTTTCCTATGGAAACCGATATATCGGGAAAGCTAACATCTGGCGATATTTTAACCCGTAAATTGGGAAATGCAATGCCGTTATCAATCCTAAAGGATACTTGCGCACTCCCACTTAACACATAAAAAACTAGCAATAAAATGGTTACCTTTTTCCTCAACATAGTTCACTCCTTTTTATATAGCGTAAGATTCAAAATTTTGGTTTTTGGGATAAGCAATATCTATACCGCACACAGCTGTTGTAAACCAAAACGAGACAGATAATTTGAGTAGATTGCAATGGCATTAAACGTTGAACCAACATAAAAAGGAATAGTGCAAATCTTGCTTCGTAGATAAAATATACTAAATTTAACATAAGAATCTAGCTAACAACAAACTACCAATTACTCTTATTTCTCAAATAACGCCCTCACATTATTAACTTAATTAGCAATACAATGATAAAACAGCTCTATTATCTATTCTCTTTTTTGGCTGTGGGCATAATTACTACTATGGCAACCAGCTGCAAAGAAGAGAGCAACACATTAGACAATACTTTTACCGACCCCCGCGACGGCAATGTGTACCACACAGTAACTATTGGCACCAAAGTATGGATGGCCGAAAACCTCAGATACTTACCCAGCGTGGTTGAACCTTCTACAGGCTCGGAAAACGAAACTTACCACTATGTTTATGGGTATTATGGTACTAGCATTAAACAGGCTAAAGATAACCCCAACTACAAAACATACGGCGTACTTTACAACTGGGCTGCGGCAAAAGCTGCTTGTCCTGAAGGTTGGCATTTACCCACCGATGCCGAGTGGCTTCTTCTAGCAGCACAAATAGGCGGCGAGGCCATGGCTGGTGGCAAGCTAAAGGAGTGCGGAACAAATTTTTGGAACAGCCCCAACCAGGGAGCAACTAACGAAACTGGTTTTTGTGCACTACCAGGCGGGTATAGGCATTACAATAGCAGCTTTGAGGAACAAGGCAACTATGGGATTTGGTGGACTGCAACGGAAAATAATTATAATGAAGTCATAGCCCGTTACCTTACTCATGAGTTCAGCACTCTTAATAGTAGCAAAAACTCAAAAATGCAAGGATTCTCCGTTAGGTGCGTTAAGGATTAGCCTCCTCTATGGGTAGTTTTTCTCTAGCATTACTTAGACTTGTAACACTAAACACATACTAAATAACAAAGCCCAGCTAGAAGATTCTAACTGGGCTTTGTACATAAGTTAAAACCTAGCCATTAAGCCGCTCCCATTTTATAAAATTTATTTCCCCCTAGAAAAAACCATACTCCCCTTCTACTGCTTCAGCAT
>DHVO01000177.1 GCA_002412705.1 Bacteroidales bacterium UBA5206
TACAGTAATTGCCAAAACCGCTGCCCAAGCCGATGCATACGCAACAGCACTAATGGTAATGGGTTTTGAAAATGCTGTTGAGTTTGTTCATGGCACACCCGATATTGAGGCATACCTAGTGCACAGCAGCCCTGATGGTAGCTACTTAGAGTGGATGAGCCCAGGTATTAGGGAAATGATTAAGGATTAGTTCTTTTTTGTATAGAGATTGGTGTTTGGTTAAAGCCAGAAACACAGAGACAAGGAGATAACAGGAGTACGTGCAGTATAGAGGTAATCTTTTAGCGATTTTCTATTGAGCACGAGATAAAAGGTTATGATAATCGCTTGACCTTGAATCTTGAATCTAGAATCTAGAATTGTGAATCTCGCCTAAAGCCAGCTTGCCTTTTCGTTATAGTTGAGACAAGCTGACTTCAGGCAAGGAAACAAACTCTTTGTCGTTTATCCTTTAACCTTTACAACCCAGTGTGGCAGCTCCCCTTAGCTCCTCCGCAACCACAGGAGAATCCAGGGTCACTGTCGCAGGAACTAGCATCGGATTTTTTCTTGCCGAAAATGGTTTTTAACGAAAGACCTAAAAAGAACAGCCCTATAAAAAGTACGCTTATACCTAGTATTAGTAGTATTTCCATTGCTTTAGTGTTTACTGTAAAACAAGTGCGCTGTGGAAATGTTTATGGTAATGTTATAAAATATCGATGCCCTAAAGCAATTTGTAACAAGTTGTATGTGTGGGCATGATAGATTTGGATGTGAACTGTTGAAATTAGTCTCTTGCGTGCTCAAAACAGGTTGTGCAACCCGATTGGCCTTTTTTGCTCCAGCATTTCATCTCCTCCTGTTTTGCGCACTTTATGCCAAGCTTACGCATATCCTTATTGTGACCTGCCGATGTCTCGGGAAATTTGTGACTTTTGTGGAATATTATCTTAATGGCCATCCCTGCAAACCCTACTGTTAGTAGCACCACTACAATCCCGATAAGCTTTAGTACTTCCATCTCAATGTTCTTTAGTGCAGCAAAAGTAGCAAACCCTTACTTATGCGCAAAGTTTTTTAGCAGCGTGTTGCATGAGATTACTCATTATTATCCATTTAAATTGGTGGAGAGGTGGTGCTTGTTACAGGTTACTTAGTTGCTTAACTCTTAGTCGTTCCGCTAACTCTCAAGAACTTCAGGGGTTCCTTTGTCCCTACTCTTCACCAATTAGTGTAAATGCTTATTGTAGTGGATAATATTTAACATAGAAATGGGAATATTATGGATATTTTTTGTTAAATTTGATTAAGATATTGATAAACAGTAAAATACATAGTAAGCCGATGAAACGAATTAAAGGATTTTTGGCTCTAATTATTGCCATTACAGTGCTTCCTATAGCTGCCGTAGCAATGGAAGTTAATGAGGGTATAAAGCAGATGGCTCAAGAGCTCGAGTCGAAAAGCCCATCTAGGGTAAAAATAAAGGTTGCAGTGCTTCAGTTTAGAACTAGCGATAACAGGATTACCCGATTCAACCAGTACATTCAGGATGGACTCTTTGCAGCCTATAAAGGGTCTGCCCGTTTCGAAATTATTGATATGAACAGTATCAATCGTATTGTGGAGGCCTCTAACTGGGATCTGGAGAAGAGTTTGAGCTTTAAATCGTACACAGAGCTTAGCGAGCTAATATTTAAGGAGACAGGTATTGTGCCTGATGCCTTTATCTATGGGCAAATAAACGATAATGATGAGTACATCACCCTATCGGGTTATCTTGTTCCCAACGGAATGAAGAGCACGAATATTCAGTCGGTGGTAAGGTTCAACTCCTCTGAGCAAACCGATAAACTACTTGGAAAACCCGTTCGCAAGCGCGAAAAACCCAAACCCGATACAGTAGTGGTTTACAAGGAGAAGATTGTTGAAAATCCTGTTTATGTAGAGAAAGAGGTTGTGAAGGAGGTTCCTGTGTACATTGAAAAAGCAAAAGAGGAGCCTGTTACTCCTGCTGGAGAATTCACTGCAAAAATTGGTGACCTGGAGTTAGAGATTACAAAGGTGCAATTTAACGGTGATAGAATAGAGATTACCGTAATGCTTACCAACAACAAGGAGGAGCAGAAGATTGCTAACGTATGGCCTCGCTTCTTCGATGCCGAGGGCAATGAGTTTAAGGAAGGGCACAACACCATTGCTTACTCAGAGCTTATTGCTGGCGTTCCTGCAAAACGAGCCATTTACTTTACTGGCAAAGTATCCAACGTTTCGCTTATTAGGGTGCTGGAGATTGAGTTTGGAGCAGGGCAAGGTAAGGCGCAGTTTAGGAATATTCCGGTTAAACGATAAATTTGAGTTGTTTCCAGTGGTTTGCGGGGTGTTGATTATCAGCATCCCGCTTTCTTTTTGAATCGTAAATCGAGAGAAGTAAACCGTGAGACAAAAGGTCTTTACTTGAATCCTGAATCTTGAACCTTGAATCCTGAACCTTGAACCTTGAACCTTTAACCTTGAATCTTGAACCTTTCTCGATTCACGTCTTCCGTCTCTTGCTTATGCCAATCATTTTTGCTTTTTTTACCATAACCAAACTTATTGCTAATAAGCCCTCTTATGATTAAAATCCCCAAACGCATTTGGCGAATTGTATCGCTAGTTACAATCCTTTTTGTAGTATCGAGTAGCCTTGCCGCGCAGGATACCCTAGTTGAAGTTAAACTTCCACTAATTGTTGTGAAAGGGATTAAGCAAAGCATCACCATTGTGGATCCCTCAAAGGCAAGCGTGGCTTCTCAAATGGATATGGCTATGGTTAATGGGCAGTCGTACCCAATTAACTTTGTAAATGGCGAGGGGACTCTCGATTATACCTTCACCGAGAAGGGAACAATTAACGTATCCTATAAGAATGTTGGTTATAGCCTATCGGCAAATCCAATACCGCAGTGGTTTAGCATTCTACCCCCGCTGCTGGCCATTCTCATCGCCCTAATTTTTAAAGAGGTTTACAGCGCGCTTTTTATTGGTTTGCTAGTTGGTACCGCTACCATCTCCTTTTATCAGGGAAGTAGCCTCTTTTCGGCCATTTTTGTGGGCGTATTCCGCATAATGGATACCTACATAATTCAATCGCTTAACGACTCAAGCCATCTATCCATTATTGTTTTCTCCATGATGATTGGGGCCATGGTAAGCATAATATCTGTCAACGGTGGTATGAAGGGCATTGTGAAAGCCCTCTCAAAGCGGGCAGCCAGTCCGCGGTCGGGGCAGTTTATAACCTTTATCCTTGACCTCTGCATCTTTTTTGATGATTATGCCAATACCCTTGTTGTGGGCAACACCATGCGCTCTGTAACCGATAAGCTGGGCGTATCGCGTGCAAAGCTTGCCTTTATTGTTGATAGCACAGCGGCTCCTGTTGGTGCGTTGGCGCTGGTTACAACGTGGATTGGCATTGAGCTTAGCTACATTCAGGAGGGGATTAACGCCATTGGGATAAACGAGAGTGCCTACAGCGTATTTATTGGCTCAATGGGGAGCCGTTTTTACCCAATACTAGCGCTTAGCTTTGTGCTAATGCTTATTTGGATGCGTCGTGATTTTGGCCCAATGCTTAAATCGGAGCGTGAGGCGCGGTTGCGACTAGTCAATGGCGGCTCGCAGACAAACGATACATCAGTAGGTGCAACCGATAAGGAGCTAGAGGTGGCTCCAGGAATTGACCCTAAGTGGTACAATGCGGTTATTCCAGTTGCTACGCTAATATTTGGAACCATGATAGGCCTGTTCTACACCGGTTATAGCGCCGATGTGTGGGGCGATGGTGCCGCATCCTTTGGCTCAAAGCTGATGAGTACTATTGGCGCATCCGACTCGTTTAAAGCGCTACTCTGGTCCAGCGTGCTTGGTGTTATTGTGGCAGTTGCGCTAACGGTTGGGCAGCGCCTAATATCAATCCAAAAATCAATGGATGCCCTTGTTAATGGCTTTAAGATGATGCTTCCGGCCATACTTATCCTTGTGCTGGCATGGGCGTTGGCCATAATTACGCAGCATCTGCACACGGCAACCTTTGTGTCTAATATCCTTATTTCGGCCGATGTATCGCCACGACTAATTCCTGCCTTTACCTTTGTGCTGGCTGCTGTTATTGCCTTTAGCACGGGCACATCGTGGGGAACAATGGCTATTCTTTACCCGCTGATACTTCCCGTATCGTGGGCGCTTACATCAACCAATGGCTTTGAACATGCGGAGGCAATAGCCATTTTCTACAATGTGGTATCGTGCATACTTGCTGGTGCGGTTATGGGTGACCACTGCTCACCAATTTCCGATACAACCATTCTTAGCTCCCTATCGAGCGGATGTAACCACATTGAGCACGTTAGAACCCAAATGCCTTACTCGCTAACCGTTGCTGGGGTGTCGCTGTTTGTTGGGACTATACCCTTATCGTACGGCGTGCCGTTGTGGATTATTTTCCCTGCTGCGCTAGCAATTCTTTGGCTTATTATACGTTATGTGGGGAAGGAGGCGGAGATAGTTAAGGGTTAAAAGTGAAAAGGCTTGTCTCGACCTTAGGCGAGATTAAAGGTAAAAGTATTTAGAAGGGGACTACTCTATCCCAATGAGTTTAGGTGCGTGAGCAAGGTGTGACTCCAGAGGAGTCATATATTTATAGAAAAGTTCCCTTTTCTATAAACCTCGACCCCAGCTGGGGTCGAATTGCCAGAACCATGGGGCGTTGATATTGTTGGGTTTTTGTGTTGAAACCTGCGTGGTTTAAAAAACAGAGATGTCGCACCTACGGCGCTTTAAAAAAAGAACCAACCTAAAGCACTACACCGCATTCTCCTCTACTCTTTGTTTTCTCTGTGCCTCCGTGTTTTATTTTGTGTTAGGGTCAATATCAATAGTCATAATCATTTTAACAGGAACGGCTACCCCGCGCTGCTTTCCGGGCGACCACTTGGGCATAGATGCTATGCGCTTCTCGATAGTGCGTTTATAATCGGGGCACCCATCAAGCCCTTTAACCACGCAAACACGGCTAATGGTGCTATCGGGCTCAACCACAAACTCAATGTAAATTCTTCCAAAACACTCAATTTTAGGTGGCTTAATATTATCGGTGGCGTAAAGTAAGAAACTTGAGTTGGTTGATGTACAGTTCTTATATTGGAAAACAGGCATCTCCTCAACTAAAAGAAAAACGGGCGACTCTTCTTTTCCATTTGAACTGTTGCCAGATTGTCCTTTGGTTTCGTTAACCATAACGGTAAGTGCTATGCCCATAAGCCATAGTAGAAGTAGCTGCCTCTTTTTCATTTAGTCCAAGTGGGGTTAGGGGTTGATCTGAGTGGTTTGTTGGTTTTTGTTAAATAACGGACGAAGCTATGCAAAATTGCATAGTTATACAAGGTGATTTTTGTTATATTTTGAGGTTTGGCGCAAGTTATCAACGTGTTAAACTGTTTATATTTTGATGAAGGCATTGCTTGACGCCTGTGCCCATGTGGGACGAGAGCAAAAATCATCGTAAATAAATAATTCTTATTTCGTTACTTTGCAGCCTTTTGTTTACCAAAGCAGCTGTGCTGCGTTGCCAATATATCAGCTTAAGTAATGAACGTTCTGCTCACAACCATAAACTCAAAGTACATACACCAGAATCTGGCAATAGGCCTGCTGTACCAGCTAAACCGCCATTACGCGGGGCTTAGCGTAAAGGAGTTTGCCTCTAAGATACCGCTTGCCGAGATTGCCCAGCACTGCGCCGCCTTTGATGTGGTTGCCTTTAGCTGCTACATTTGGAACATTGAGCAAACCCTTGAAGCGGCTAGGCTAATTAAGCAGCTTAACCCCGCGTGCAAGGTGATGCTGGGTGGCCCCGAGGTATCGTATGAGTGGGACGATGTTATAGCCCTTCCTCATGTTGATTTTATTGTTGTTGATGAGGGCGAAGTGCCCTTTGCCGCGTTCCTTGAGCACTACCCAGCGCTTGATAAGGTTCCGGGCTTGGTGTGGCAGCGCAACGGTGAGGTGGTGTGCAACAGCGCCCCCGCGGTTTTTGATTTGAATAACCTAAAGGGTATCAACCCCTACCTAAGCATCCCCGCCGATGAACTGCAAAATAAGGTTTGCTACGTTGAGGCCTCGCGCGGATGCCCCAATAGGTGCGGTTTCTGCCTAGCTGGTTTGCAAAATAACCTGCGATACCTCCCAATGGAGTACATCCACAGCTCCCTTTTGTACCTTATGGAGCATGGGCGCGTTGTGAAGTTTCTGGACCGCACGTTCAACGCCAACCAGTCGTTTGCCATATCCATATTCCAGTTTATACTGAAGCACCACAGGCCGAGAAACGTTTTTCAGTTTGAGATTAAGGCCGATATTCTGCAAGCGGAGCTCATTGAGTTTGTGCGCACACAGGTGCCCAAGGGGATTTTTAGATTCGAGATTGGCATACAAACGCTCAACGCCAAATCGAACAGCGAGGTGAAGCGCCGCCAGAATTTTGAGAATATAAGGGCCTTTGTGGAGCAGGTATCGGAGCGGGTTGAGGTGCACCTTGACCTTATTGTTGGGCTTCCGTTTGATTACTACGATGATATTAAGTACAGCTTCGAGGAGGTGTTTAAGCTCTTTGCGCCCGAACTACAGCTGGGATTCCTAAAGTTCCTAAAGGGAACGCCAATCCGCCGCGATTACCAGCAGCATGGCTACCGCTTTCAGCAGCGGCCGCCCTATCAGGTGCAGGAGAGCAGCTACCTTAGCGCACACGAGCTGGAGCAGATTGAGCACGTTGAGCACGCCCTAGATATTTACTGGAACAAGAAGCGCGCGCTGCACACCCTTAGGTACGTTGCGCTAAACCACTCCATATTCGATTTTCTAAAAGGGCTGGGCGCCTGCTGGAGCCAGCAAAACGGGCGGCGCAACAGCGGCCTAATTGGCGTGTACACCACCATTTACCAGTTCGCCGCGCAGCAGTACCCCACCGATGCCATACTGGTTGAGCTAATTGCCCTGGATTACTACCTACAGCACAAAATAAAGCCCGCCACCCGTTTCCTTCCCGATATTGAAACCCCACAGCGCCAACAGGCCTTTGCCAGCCTTGGCCTAAACCACCACAAGTACCGCTACGCCATGCACAACGTGCATTTTAATGTGCAGCGCCTACTCACCAGCGGCACCATTGAGCCCCAACCCGACCTGCTAGTGGTTGAGTTTAGCGGCGTTGAGATGCCTAGGGTTGTGGTGTAGGGGCGTTATTTGCTCTTAAGCGTATGTAGAGGGTGACTAGGGGGGTGTCTTGCTTAAATTTTGGGTGTGTAAATTAATGCGACACAATGTTAGTTGCTTCTATTTTTTCTTGAAGTTCCAACATCAGTTTATTAAGTAATTCGATTTTCGTTTCCTTGTTTGATTCTTTAAATGCGGCTATTGCCAAACTTGTTAACTCATCATCTACAAGTTGTTCTTCTTCTGGAAGAGTAAAATCATTTTTTAAATTAAAATCTGTGAATGCAGCTATTTTAGATTGATATAGGATTCCTTCATTATCGAGATATACAAAGTCTCTTTCAATTATTTCAGTAACAGATTTAATCCAGTTAATGGAATCTAGATTTAAAAATTTTAAATTACTAGTGATGCGTTAACTTTCGAAAATATTTTACAATAAATTATATATCAACAAGATACAGGTGTTCTTTGATTTTTTGATTTGATTTGAAATGTAGTTTTGCAGGCTTAATTGTAAAGCTATGAATTCTGGTAAATATGTTTTTGCTCAGCTGCTACAGTATATTTCTCGGTATGAATTTGAAAAATATGTATCAGCATATAATGGTGATTTCAGAACAAGAGAACTTAACTGCTGGAACCAATTTATTCAATTGTTCTTTGGCCAATTAACCGCAAGGAATTCGCTTCGGGATATCTGCACCTGCCTTAAAGCCCATAGGAATAAGCTATATCACCTAGGTGTTAGGCAATATGTGAATCAATCAACTCTTTCAAGAGCAAATGAACGTAGGGATTTTCGAATCTTTGCAGATTTTGGCAACTACCTCATTGAACAGGTAAGACCAATGTATGCAAAAGAACCAATTCCTAATGTGGACATTGACAATGAGGTTTTTGCATTGGACTCAACCACGATCTCGTTAAGCCTTAAGCTATTCAGTTGGGCTCCAGGCAAGTATTCCAGAGGGGCTGTGAAAATCCATACGTTACTTGACTTGAGAGGCAGTATACCGTCCTTTATCTTGATTACCGATGGGAAATATCATGATAGCAATGTTCTTGATGTACTTCCTCCGATACCAGATGCGATTTACATCATGGATAAAGCATATATTGATTTTAAAGCTTTGTTTCACATGCATAAACTGAGTGCTTTCTTCATCTCAAGAGCAAAATCTACCATGGATTACTCTGTAATTGAAAATAACTATAATGTCGATGAGAGTACGGGGGTAAGAAGCGATGAGATCATTCAACTCAATGGATATAAGTCGAAACAACTTTATCCAGAACCATTGCGGCTAGTTGAGTTTTATGATAATGACAATGATTTGACCCTCACCTTTTTATCAAACAACTTCGATGTTACAGCCCTTGAAATTGCAAACCTATATCGTAACAGATGGCAGATTGAAATATTTTTCAAATGGATAAAGCAAAACCTAACCATTAAAACACTCTGGGGACATTCCGAAAATGCTGTGAATATCCATATTTGGGTTGCAATCTGCACATATTTAGTTGTAGCAAAAATTAAGCATGCTGTAAAAAGTAATCTCTCAATCTATGAAATATTGCAGATTCTGAGCATATCTGTATTTGATAAAACATCTATACGAGAACTGCTCACAGAATTTCAAACCAATCAAAATGTCAAAGAACAAAGAAATTTATTTAGTGACTAAATTTTAACGCATCAGCAGTAA
>DHVO01000034.1 GCA_002412705.1 Bacteroidales bacterium UBA5206
GCCAACCTTAACATTGATGTGCAGCTTGCCGATGGTGTACGGATGAACCTTATCACCTATCTATCGTCTCGCCACCATCAGGAAACATGGGTAAAGGGTGGATATATTCAGTTCGATAGGCTTCCATTCCTAAACAGCGATGCGCTAGACAAGTTAATGGAGTACACAACCATTAAGGTTGGTCACATGGAGATAAATTATGGCGATGGGCATTTCCGTCGCTCCGACAACGGAAATGCGCTGTACAATCCATTTATTGAGAACTACATTCTAGATGCCTTCACCACCGAAATTGGAGGAGAGATTTATTTCCAGAACAAAGGAATGATAGCTATGCTGGGTATTGCAGGCGGCGAAATTAAGGGTGATGTACTTGAGCCTGCAGTTGTTGCCAACGACGACAAGGCAAAGAAAAGCCCATCATTCTATGGTAAGTTGGGTTACGACAAGCAGCTAACGGAGGATTTCCGACTAAGGGTCACTGGTTCTGCTTACCATACTGCAAGTTCTGTTAACAATGTGCTTTATGGTGGCGATAGAGCTGGTTCCCACTACTACTTTGTTATGGAGAACCAATCAACAACAAGCCAGTTCTATTCTGGCAGGTTGCAACCTGGTTTTAAGGATAAGGTAACTTCCTTTACTGGTAACCTGTTTATGAAATACCGTGGTCTCGAGTTCTTTGGCACATACGAGAATGCCAAAGGGCGTGCACAAAATGAAACAACAGAGCGTACCGTAGATCAGGTTGCTGCAGAACTGGTTTACCGATTTGGTTCTAAGGAGAACGTATTTGTTGGCGCTCGTTACAACAATGTAAACGCAGAGGTTGCTGGTATTGCCAACGAGGTTAGCATTAACAGAATGCAGCTTGGTGCTGGCTGGTTTATAACCAAAAACTTACTGCTTAAGGGCGAGTACGTAAACCAGAAGTACCTTGATTACCCTAACACCAGCATTTTGCACGAGGGTAAATTCAATGGATTTGTAGTTGAAGCTATTGTTGGCTTCTAACAAAAAGAAACAGGCTGTCCAAAACATAAGCATGGAGCATAAACGGTTTGGGTTGGTTTAGTAAAGAGAGAAGTTAACACGTAATGCTCACTTTTTTACAACTACTGCTTTTATGTTTTGGACAGCTATTTTACTATCACTCAGCATAATTAAACAGACTCATTAGCAAATGCTTACCCCGTTACTGTTTGCGCTATTTTTTTCTCCCGATAACAATGCCCCACTTGCAATGGAGGTAAAATACTCTGTTGATGCCACAAGTAGCATAAAAATCACTGGAGAGAGCAATGTAAGCCCTTTTGAATGCTTATATTCCGAGGGTTTACCAGCTGGGTACGTAACAATAATTATGGATGGTGTAGCGGATCAAGAATTTGAGTTCTCAAAATCGGCACTTGACATTAAGATAAAATCTTTTGATTGCAAAAATTCGCTAATGAACAGGGATTTGTACAATGCCATGAATGCTGATAAAAATCCGTTTATACGCATTGAGCTCCAAAAAGCATTCTTCATTAAGTCCAATAGCGATTTGCATCCTCAAAGCGATTTAACTGTAGAAATATCGCTAACAATTAACGAAACCTGCAAAAGGGAACTAATTGATTTAAAAATTGAGGAAACGGCCAGTAACATGATAAAAATAACTGGGAGCAAAAGCATTAGAATGACCGATTATAATATAACCCCACCATCGGCCATGATGGGGTTAATAAAAGTAAAAAATCTTATTACTATTGATTTTGAACTAATAGTTAAAACCGGAGGAATAAATACCTACGCACTGGCTAGTTAGCCTTAAACTTCTCATACATTTCGCGGTAGTATTCCAATTCACTCAAACTGTGCCTCATATTTTCTTCTTTTTGTTGCAGCAATTCTGCCTGTTGCTTGAACTGACCTATTAAATTAAGGTTCTCCTCGTTCATCCTTACGGTTTTTATACTTCCTGCAATAATATCGGCACAGCGCTTTAGTAGGTTTATCTCTGCTTCGGTGAATTCATTAAACGAGGCAATTTCTACTACACCTACCGCTTGCTCTTCGTAAATCATAGGGATAAGAAGTAGCGACTTGGGTGTTGATTTACCTAGCCCCGAAGAAACTTTCAAGTAATTATCGGGTACATCGGTAATATGCCGAATCTCTTTATCGGTAAAGGTAGCACCAACCAGTCCATTGCCTGGGTAAACAACGTTATTGGCCAGTTTATAATCGGTTCCGCAACCATAATTAGCAACCATCTCCAGCACCTGATTCCCTTCCGCATCTTTATCTGCAAGAAACATTGCTCCAACCCTAGCATCAACGTACTTAATCATATCAACCAAAGCCCTATTGCTAAGCATTTTAAAGTCACTTTTATTCTGCGATATTATCTCGTTTACCAGTGCAATGCCATTATTAACCCAGGTTTGAATCTTCTCCTTTTCTTGATGCATAATGAGCTCATCGTGCTGCGCTTGCAGCTGTGTGGTGCGCTCCTCTATGCGCTGCTCAAGGGTTTCCTTTTCATGAGTTAGCTCCACACTTAGCTTCTCGTTCTGGTTAATGGCTACAGCCGATTTTCGGGTAATGGTAATGGATTGCAAAAGCATAAACGTACCCAATCCGTATTGCGCCAAATAAGCGGTTTGAATAATGCCCATGCTACTAAGCACATCGTTTATTGCCGTTGCATAAAGCAAAAACATACCTATAAAGGTTGGTAGTGCAGCCGAGCGACGGCGGAAGGTTGCCACAAGCAAAACTCCAAATGTTAGATAAAGTCCTCCAACAAGGATATAAAGTTCGTAAAGCAATCTAAACTTACCATAGGTGTTTGCAGGGGTTAGTATAACCAAAAGTGATATTACAGTTCCTAGCACAATAAGGGTTTGCATAACTCTTTTGGGAAAATCGGTTTTAAACAACGAGTAGATAAATAGCGCAAACAAGGGAATTGTTCCAAAGCCCGATAAATTATCGAGTTTAACAAGCAGTTCCCAGTTGATGTTTGGAAAAATATAGGCCAAAATCCTATCGCCAGTTGTTATATTCCTAAAAATCATAACCAAACACACTATGCTAAAGTAAAGGTTAGACCGATCTTTGCGCCTAAAAAAGAACATATTAAGGTGATTGATACCAATAACAAGGATAATACCCACAATAATTAGGTTAAGGATATCCATGAATCGGGTTTCGGCAGTGAGCTGCTTAAATGTGCTCAGGTAAATTGGTTGTTGTAAACCAGCCCTTTGGTGCGAGTAGTTTACCACATTAAAAACAATATCTATGTTTGACGTGCTATCAACACGTGGATCAAGAACAAAGGAAACATCCTGATACTTAAATTGGGGTTTTGCGGTCTCCTTGTTGGTATCGGGAGTGCCCACCTCGGTAATTAACTTGCCATTAACCCATAGTTTATAGCTCGAAAAGACAGAGGGAACTTTAAGTCCGTAAATAGTTACATCTACATCCTTACGTTTTTTAACTACAAGTCGGTAGGTTGCATACCCCTGATTTGGCAGCTTTTCGCCATCTATTTTATAGCTAACCCATGATTTTGGTACAGGCACAAACATGGAGCTTTTCTCTATTGTGGAGTCGCTTAGCTGGGCTGGAGTTAATAGCTGGTTCCAGTAAAATTCCCACTCTCCTTGCAGCTTAATTGGCTCGAGATTCACGGGGCTAGCGGTTCCCAAATCCAGAATACCTTTGCTAATTGAAAAGTTTGTGTTTGATGTGGCGCTAAGTACAGCGCAAAGAAAAATAAGAGTTAGAGCTAATTTCGATTTCATTTTAAACAAAATTTACAATACTAGATGGTGTTTGCTGCAAATTGGCCTTCATGTTTTTCCCAATTCATAATTAAATCTACTGCAATAAATTGATAGAATAAAACCATACATAAAAAAATAGTACCACAGAATTGTTTATTTCTGCAACAAAGCCCTAAATATTTTGGCGGATCACATTACCATACTGCACACAACTAGCAGCTTATTAGCCTAAGGTTTAAACCTATTCATGCAATAATTGCTTACAGTAGTGTAAATTATATAGTGTTCATATGCATTTTTCGTTAATACAATTGTTAAATTAGTGAACAACTTTTACTACATGCGAAAACTTATACCATTATTAACGCTCCTTATTTCGTTTCACGTTGCAGTTGGGCAGAACTGGAATAGGATATACGAGCTCGATCGCGAAGCGGAGTTCCTTATAATGGATAAACAATTTGACAAGGCTGCCAAGAACTACATTTCTATACTAAAGGAATTAAAAGGTAACGCAAACATCAAGTTTAGAATAGGATATTGCCTACTAAACACCGATTCAAACTACGCAGAGGCTATTCCCTACCTAGAAGAGGCATCGCAAGACGTTTCGCCCGACAATGAAACGGGTTCGGTTAAGGAAACCCAAGCTCCCATTGAAGCCATATTCTTACTAGGTAATGCTTACCGAATGGCAAATAAGCTGAACAAGGCGAAGGAGATGTATGAAAAGTACAAATCGCTGCTAAAGCCCGACGACGATCTCCTTCCTTTGGTTAACCAGTATATAAAGAATTGCGATAATGCCATTGAGTTCCAAAAAGATCCACTTATAGCAACCTTACAGCATTTAGGTGATACGCTAAACGACGCCAACTCCAACTTTAACCCAGTGATATCTGGCGATGGCAATACTCTAGCCTTTACCTCCATTACTCGGCTGGGATTTGAAGTCCTTGTGTCGAAAAAAACGAATGGAACTTGGGAGCAACCCAAAAAGATAGGCAAGCAACTTAGAGTAAACTATCTAAAAACAAGCAGTATATCATTTGACGGCACAGAACTTTACCTTAGCGTTGATGACCCTAGAAATGCCGACATATACGTAAGCAAACTAGTTAAAAACAAGTGGAGTGGTGCCGAAAAGCTCGACAAAACTGTTAATAGCAAGTACAACGAAACACATGCATCGGTATCACGCGATGGACAAACCCTCTATTTTGCCAGCGACAGAAAAGGCGGTGCAGGAGGCTTGGATATTTACCGCTCAAAAAGAGACTCTAAGGGAAAGTGGGGCGAAGCCGAAAGTATTGCTGCAATAAACACCAAGTTTAATGAGACCAGTCCCTTCCTTACCCACGATGGGAAGTATCTTTACTTTGCCTCGGAGGGGCACAACTCTATGGGTGGTTTTGATATTTTTTACATAGACATTAACAATCCCACAAAGGTTTACAACCTAGGCTACCCAGTAAACAACACCAAGGATAATGTGTTTTACAACCCAATTGAGCATTTAAGAAGTGGATTAATTGCAACTTTCAACGACAAAAGCGTTGGACAGAATGATATTTATATGGTAACCATTACTCCGAGTGTTAGGCTAATAGCAGAGGTTAGCAACGCCGTATCGAGCCCTATAAGCCTTACAATTAAGGATGAAGCATCGGGGAAAGAGCAAACCTTTACTGCTCCTGCCAATAATCCCAACGCCATTGCCACAAGGATCCCTGCTGGCAGCTACTCTGCTGTAGTAACAAGCACAGGATTCACCCCATTTACAAGCCCGTTAAGCATTCCTGAAAGCTACTCGCAACCTGAGTATAGATTATCAGCATTACTGAAAGAGCCCGAAAAGGCTCCTGTTCCTATAGCCCAAGTTGCAGAACCCGTTACACCCAAGCCGCAAGAATTGGTTAAGCCAGTTCCAGTTCCTGCACAAACGGCTGAACCTATAGTATCTAAGGTTAAAGAAGAGATTAAGCCTGATGTTACACTTGCAAAAGCAACCGAGCTCCCCAAAGTAGAGGAAAAACAGCCAGAAACAAGAAAAGTAGAAGCGCCTAAAGAAGAACCCCAAAAGGCTAAACCAAAAGTAGAAGCAAAGAGAGAGGCTCAACCCACACCTAAAGTAAAGAAAGCAGAAGAAGCGCCCAAGGCCAAACCCGCTATTGCACAAAAGCCTATACAAATTAAGGCCGATACTACTAGTAAGGGTGCATTTAAAGCATACACCGTGCAGCTTATTGCGCTAAAAAATCCTGTAAACCTTGAGTTTTTCGATAACGATTTTGATGTAATGGTAACACTAACTAAAAGCGACAGCCTTTATCGTTACACTACAGGGATATACAAAACTGTGACAGAGGCCAATGAGGCTGCCCAAAAGCTTAGAGACGCAGGTTATACTACGTGCTTTGTGAAAGGTGTTTACAGCTACCCTAGCTATACAATTCAGCTTATGGCGCTAGTTCAACCTGCTGATCCTGCAATATTTGCAAATCTACCCGAGGTATCGTATAGCAAAGGAGCCGACAACCTATTTAGATACACATATGGAGCCTACGAGTCGCGCGACGAAGCCCTATTGGTTATTAATGATATTAAAGCCGCTGTAAACCAATCGGTTTTTGTTAAGCGAACGGGGAAGTAATGTTTAATAACCATTTCAATTAGGATAAAAACATCCTCTCACTACCATTTCTTTCGTATTTTTAAGAGCAAATTGTAGCAAAACCAATGCTATAATTGTTAGTGAGGTATGCAGACAAAGTTAAAGTCTAAAGCCCTCGAGGCTAATCTTGAAGAAACAAGTAACGTAACCATAAATCTCCCCGATTCGCACAGGTGGTTATTATCCCTATCCGAGAATCAGTATGGAATAAATCAGCATACCGCTGAATTTTTGAGGGAGCTTAACCACCCGTATTTAAACATTGAGTTCCTTAGCGAGGAGATACGTAAGGTGGCTCTTACCGACTTCTGGTTCTATGCTAAAAACACAAATGCAGTAAAGGCTTTTACAATAACAGTTGATATAATTGGTTATTTGCTAAGCAAAAGCAATTCGGCTCCTGTTACCGATAGACTTTTACTTACAGTTGCTGGATTTATCGAACTTATTGGAAAGGAGAACAAGGATTACATCAGCGTGATACTCCAATGCATTAACCTTTACCAGAATGCATTGCTAACGCATAAGCTTAACGTTTTGCAGAATGCCAGCAGCATTAAGAAAAAACTATCATTTCTTACAGCAAATTCAAGTACAGAAAAAGAGTACTTTAATTTACTAAATGCAATAGCTGTTGAAACGGTTGACACATGGGAACAGCACTCGCAAATTGAACACTGGTTGCAAAGGGAAAACAAGCATTTCCCCGACGATAACATCCTTGTTGCACAAAAAGTTGGCGCAGATTTCTACAAGGAACTAAAGCGGGTTATTGAAACCTCCGACACCCTACTTAAGCTGAGCAAAAATGTACCTTTATACTCCGACATTGCCAACTACCACCGGCAGCTAATTGATGAGTTTGAAAGCCCAATAAGTCAATTCCACTACTTACTTTACCTCCTTAAGCTGCCCACAATGGAGCATCTTAAAGACTATTTAATTTGGGATTTAAACAAGTTGCTCACAAGCATACTAAACGAAATCCCCAATAACCAGATAGAGGGCTTTATTAACGACATTTTTAGGCTGTTCGAGGAGTTGCAAGTTACCCATAAGTCCATCGTGCTGGACTGTATAGCTACTCTAGGTAAGGAGTTTGCTCGTTTTTTCAACAAAAAGTTGCTGAACCAATTCGAGGAGCATGTTATTAGAATAGGATTTACAACTCCAGGAAATGTTTTTATGAGTGAGGATTGGCAGCTAAAAGTCGATCCCAACCACTTAAAGAGCATTAGGGTTTGGCTAGAACTAATTGAAACTGCCCCTAAACGGTTCGAAAAGCTTTTGGCTGCACTTGTGGTAAACCTAAAACTTGGTGGAATCCTCATTTTTGATACAGATTTGTTCCAGCGCGATGTATCAAAGCTACTTAATGCCGAAATTGGCACCGTTTACAAACCCGTTAAGCAGCTATGCCGCATTTTCCCAGTTTACTTTAATCAGATTGGTGCCGAAGGGGAACTTAGGGATGTTTCAACAGCACTTGATACCCTTTCTAACAGGCAGGACAGGTTAATGCACTTCCTCCGCAAGCAGATACATATTGATAGCAACAACAAGCACATTGGCTTTTTACAAACCATTTTACAGTTCTGGGTTGATGGTAACATGGAACCACTAGCGCCCCTCCTACCCTCCGATATTAAGGAGAAGGTTTCTGCTACAAATGAATGGGTTACGCCAATGAGATTGCTAATTGGGCAGGTATCGGAAAGTTTGGGCGTAAAACCAACAGAGCTACTCAGCGTAAGGCACGATAGGCTACTAGAGGCCATGGATTCTATTCGCAACGTTGACTCCATCCATAAGGAGAAGCTAATCCACTTCCATCGCATATATCACCTTTTAAAGGAGAAGTACTATGCGGATGCTGTTGATATTGTTGCGGAAATAAAGCTTTATGGATGCTTAAACCCCGACGATTTAAAGCAGTTTGACGCTGCCACAGAAAATGGGAATAAGCTCCAAATGGTTCGATTTGTTTACCTATGCATGGGTAAGCTCAACAGGGTTGTTACCGATAAAAAGAAAAGCGAAGGTTGGGAAAACATTTACTACAAACGCCATGTAGCTTTTGGCATTCCCTCTATGTATGGGGAGTATCATGAGGCTAAGTTCGAAGCCCTTGGCTTAATCTTTAAAATGGAAAAATCGGTGGCAAAGCTGATGAAGGATGCTGTTTCCGATCTGAACCTGAGCTACATTACCGCCGATACATTAGTAAAAACCACAGAGCTGCTGATGCTATTTTATCAGGGACTTAAACTTGATGGCATCACCAATCAGGGCTTTGAGTCCAACCTAAAAATGCTTAAGTACAGCCTTTCATCGCGCAGCTTCTCACTACATCAGTACATTAACATCTTTCAGTTCTTAAGCAACAACGTAAAGGAGATTATAAGAAACACTCTATACCGACGTTACGATAGCGCACTGAAACAGATTATACCCTACTACCTAACTGAACCCGAAAAGCAGAACCCATTAATCAGCATAAATAAAAAAACGGAGGCATTTTATAGGGAAATGCTTTCGTCCACCTTCCTACTACAGGATTTGGACACGTTTATAACCAACATCCTTTCCAGTCTAAATAGGATGTCGGCGCTGTATAGCCCCGATACTATAAGCAGCATTATGAGCTTTGATATCGACATGATGATAAGCCCACTATACAGGGAGAATATCAACCTTGACAACAGGGTTTTTATTGGCTCTAAAGGTTTTTTTCTTAAGCAGCTATACCTAAATAAGTTCCCTGTTCCTCCCGGATTCATCCTTTCAACAGAAGTTTTTAGGCAGCAGCATACCATTCTATCTCATGCACCGCTTAAAACCGACTACGAAAATCTTGTACTTAAGCACATTAAGGAGCTAGAACAGCTAACTGGAAAGAGATATGGGAATCCGGATAACCCGTTACTTCTATCGGTAAGGTCGGGAACAGCCATTTCCATGCCTGGTGCCATGAACACCTTTTTAAATGTGGGAATGAACGACACCATTGCGCAAGCCCTAAGCTTGCAGCCCAATATGGCCTGGACTGCATGGGATTGCTACAGGCGCTTTTTGCAAAGTTGGGGCATGTCCTTTGGCATAGAGCGCAGCGCGTTTGACCATGTTGTGGCCATAAATCAGTCTAAATTTGGCGCTGAGGTTAGAGACCTATTCAACCCCGAGCAGATGAAACGTATAGCACTGGGATTTAAAAAAGTATTGGAGAATAGAAACGTGCCCCTACATAGCGACCCTATCCAGCAGCTGTTTGAGGCCATAAAAAATGTTCATAGCAGCTGGTACAGCCAGCGTGCTCAAGTGTACCGTAAGCATCTTCAAATTGCCGATGAGTGGGGAACTGCGGTAATAATTCAGAAAATGGTACTAGGAAATTTGCACAAAACATCGGGAACTGGGGTTGTTTTTACTCACGATACCAACATGGCCAATCCCGGAATAAGGCTAAATGGCGACTACTCCTTACTTAGCCAAGGGGAGGATGTTGTTGGTGGAACCACAACTGTACTGCCCATATCGGAACATCAAACCAATGGAAAAACCGCATCGCTACAAACTGTGCTACCCAGAGTTTACCAAAGGCTCTATCAGCTCTCCGATGAGCTCATCAATAAACTAAGCTTTGGGCATCAAGAGATTGAGTTCACATTTGAGTCCGATAATCCATACGATCTTTACATCCTACAGGTTCGCGATCAGGATATCTTTGTACCTGAGCTTCAAACGGTTTACGTTAAGCAGCCACCAAAAGCAAGTATACTGGGAAAAGGCATTGGTATCAGCAATCAGATACTAAATGGCATTATTGTTTTTGATTTTGATGATCTACAGCAGCAGAAAAAGCAAAACCCAGAAGTAAAGCTAATATTTGTAAGTGCCGACACTACTCCCGACGATATTGGTATTATACTAGAGTGCGATGGGCTAATTACCTCGCGCGGAGGTGCAACATCGCATGCTGCGGTAACAGCAGGTCGTCTTGGCAAAACATGCATTCTAAGCTGCAGTAACTTGCAGGTTTTCACTACCGATAAGCGCTGTCGATTCGACGATATCACGCTGCACACAGGCGATTTAGTATCCATAGATGCCGCAACAGGAACCATTTACACAGGACATTTTAAAACGGAAAAAAGTATGTAGCTACAAAATATATAGCACTAATTGCATCAAGTTTTGAGCTGTAAGGAAACATTCTAAATTCACTTTCAATATTGAAGCAACGAGTGCGCAAACGGTTGTTTTATTAAAAATATTGATACCTTTGCTTTCAATATTTTCGTAAAACTGAACTTTTAGATAACAAAACATAACAAAGCAATTCAGGTTGAAATGAACACCAGTTTTGTCTTTTTCCTACATAACGTTGCACTTAACGTTGGCTATCTAAAGCGCTTTGGGGGGCTTTGATTCTGGAGGAATCAAAATCTAACCCAAATCATTCGTTTTCAAATATCTACGTAAAATATTTGTCATGGAAAAACAACTTCTTTTAGGTGACGAGGCTCTTGCCCAAGGTGCAATTGATGCTGGTTTATCTGGGGTTTATGCCTATCCTGGCACCCCATCAACAGAAATTATGGAGTACGTTCAGGGCTCAAAGCTAGCCGCCGAGCGTAACATTCACCGCAAATGGTCGGCTAATGAGAAAACCGCCATGGAGGCAGCCATTGGTATGTCGTATGCAGGAAAGCGCGCCATGGTTTGCTTTAAGCACGTTGGGCTAAACGTTGCTGCCGATGCCTTTGTTAATGCAGCCGTAACAGGTGTAAATGGAGGTTTGGTTGTGGTTTCGGCTGACGATCCATCTATGCACTCGTCTCAAAACGAGCAGGATTCAAGGTTCTACGCTAAGTTTGCCATGATTCCAATTCTTGAGCCATCTAACCAACAAGAGGCATACGATATGGCGTACATCGCTTTTGAACTTTCGGAGCAACTTAATGTACCCATTATGATTAGGATTACCACCCGTTTGGCGCACTCCCGTGCCGACGTTGTGCGTAAAGCCATGAAGCAGCAAAACGAGGTTAAGCTACCTAGCGATCCTCGTCAGTTTGTGCTGCTACCAGCCATTGCCCGTAGGAACTACAAAAAACTGCTTCTTGGACAAGCAGCAATGGAATTAGAAGCGGAAAAATCTCCTTTTAACCAGTACATAGAGGGCGCCAACAAAAAGATGGGTATTATTACCACAGGTATTGCCTTTAACTACCTAATGGAGAACTACCCAGATAGAGTTTGCCCATACCCAGTGCTAAAAATCACTCAGTACCCTCTACCTCAAAAGCTAGTTTCTAAAATTTACAATGAGTGCGATGAGCTGCTAATTCTAGAAGAGGGTGCACCTGTTGTTGAAGAGATGATTAGAGGATTCCTAAACCTAGGCAAACCCGTTCATGGTCGTTTAAATGGGCTACTTCCACGCGATGGAGAGCTTAATCCTAACCTAGTGGCAAAATCGCTTGGAATGAGTTACTATGAGGGCAACGCAATTCCCGAAATTGTAAAGAACCGTCCACCATCACTTTGCCAAGGTTGCGGCCACCGCGATGTTTACGCCGACCTTAACGAGGCACTTAAAGAGTATGGCACAGGCCGTGTATTTGCCGATATTGGATGCTACACCCTAGGTGCATTACCCCCATTCAATGCTATTAACACTACAGTTGATATGGGTGCATCAATCACTATGGCCAAGGGTGCTGCAGATGCTGGACTAGTACCTGCAGTTGCTGTTATTGGCGACTCAACCTTTACCCATAGCGGAATGACTGGCCTGCTTGATGCTGTACTTGAGAATGCTCCTATTACTGTTATTATTTCCGATAACTCTACAACAGGAATGACCGGAGGTCAAGACTCATCTGCACTTGGTAAAATCCTTGAGATTTGCAAAGGAATAGGTGTTGATCCTGAGCACATTCACGTTACCACTCCGCTTCACAAGAACCATGAGGAGAACGTGGCGCTTATTAAAAAGGAGCTTGCTTACCAAGGTGTTTCAGTTATTATTCCACAACGTGAGTGTATTCAAACCTTTGCGCGCAGAAAACGCGAAGAGAAAAAGAATGCATAAGCAAAAGAATAAGCTGAGCGGATTATAGATAGGCCTTTTTGGCAATTCGTTAAACAACAAAAAAGCACTTAAGGATGAAATCAGATATCATATTAGCAGGTGTAGGTGGACAAGGAATTCTATCCATTGCAGCAGCAATTGGCTTAGCCGCTGTTAAAGAAAACCTATACATTAAACAAGCCGAGGTTCACGGGATGAGCCAGCGTGGTGGCGACGTACAATCGAACCTACGTATTTCCGACAAGCCCATTGCATCGGACCTAATTCCTGCAGGAAAAGCAACCCTAATCCTTTCTGTTGAGCCAATGGAGTCGTTGCGTTACCTTCCTTTACTTTCAGAAAACGGATGGCTTGTAACCAACTCAACCCCATTCAACAACATTACCGATTATCCATCAACAGAGAGCATTATAGCAGAAATTAAAAAAGTTAAAAACCACATTATTATTGATGCCGACGCCATAGCCAAAGAGGCTGGCTCATCAAGAGCATCAAACATAGTGATGCTTGGCGCAGCATCGCCATTCCTAGACATGCCTTTCGAAAGCATTGAGGATGGTATTCGCCAGCTATTTGGTCGCAAGGGTGCCGATGTGGTTGAAACCAACCTTAAAGCACTTAGAGCAGGAAGAGCATATACCGAGAAAAACAGCTAGTTTTTCACATACACCTAAAAAAGCCCTTGCATGTGTAAGGGCTTTTTCTTTTTTTACATACCTTGTAATAAAATAGACTTGCGGAACAATGAGCACAAAACGCTTAATAATTGGCTTAACACTAACGCTATTTGTTGCAATACCCTCTTTTGTAAGCGGCTCCAATATGGCTTCCGATTCCATTCAACACCAAGCAGCCCCGTGCTCAGAGCTTGCATCACGTGGAAAGAACGAAGCGTGGATTGTTTCACGTCCCGATTTTTTTGTTATTCACATTCCCAAAAAGCCACTACCTGTTGCCATTGCCATAGCAACAACCCTATTCTTGGGTATTTTAGTTCTTTCGGTTTACGGCCGAACAAAACAAATTAAGTACAAAACCCGGAATATGGAGCTGGAGCAGCAGTTGCTTATATCGCAAATGAACCCCCACTTTGTGTTCAACTCTTTAACGGCGATACAGAGCTACATTTTCAGAAAAGACCCCCACCAAGCAGGTAAATACCTTGCGAGCTTCGCAAAACTGGTTAGGCTTATCCTAGAGAACTCAAGAAGCGAAATAGCCACAATAGACAAGGAGGTTAAAACGTTAGAGTACTACCTGGAACTTCAGTCCATGCGCTTTGAGGATAAGTTCGACTACGAAATTGTTGTTGATAGTGAGATTTTTAGAGACGAGATGGGCATTCCACCCATGCTGGCTCAACCTTTAATAGAAAATGCCATTGAACACGGCATATCGCACATTCAGGAAAAGGGTCTCATAACCATTCGCTTCTCGCTCCAGGGTAAAAACATTATTCTTGAGGTTGAAGACAATGGTATTGGCATAAATGAATCCATTAGAATCCAAAAAGAGAAAGGTAAAAAGTACCAATCGCTTGCAACTAATATAACCACCGAGCGATTAAAAAAACTTAGACAGGCCAAAGGCTACAAAATTGATTTAACCATTATTGATAAGAGTGAGCGTAACAGCAATGAACGTGGCACCCTAGTTAAACTGGCAATTCCATATAAATACGCTTAATGTATGATTAACGCAGTTATTGTTGATGACGAAAGCAAGGCTCGTCAAACTATTGAAGAGATGCTAAAAACCTACTGCCCACAGGTATCAATTGTTGGGCAAGCCGACTCTGTTGAGAATGCCTTTGAAATAATAAATCATACAAAACCCGATGTTGTTTTTCTTGACATCAGAATGCCCGATGGAACCGGATTCGACCTACTAAAGCGTTTTGAGAGCGTTTGGTTCCACTTTGTTATTATTACAGCCTTTGAAGATTACGCTGTTGCAGCCTTTAAGTACAGCGCAATAGACTATATTCTTAAACCCATAGACCCATCGGATTTGTACGCAGCAGTAGAGAAACTTTCCAGAACAATTAACCTTGAGGAGAATAAAAAAAAGATTGATACGCTGCTATCCAACGTTGACAACCCCAATAGCAAACCCAACAAAATTGTGCTTAAAACATCCGACAACATTCATGTTGTGGATATCCAAAACATAGTGCGATGCGAGTCGCAAAACAACTACACCCAGTTCTTCTTTGAATCGGGCAAAAGCATTCTTATCTCCAAAACGCTAAAGGAGTTTGATGATATGCTTGCCGCATCGGGGTTTATTAGGGTTCACCAATCGCACCTAGTAAACAAACGGTTTGTAAAACAGCTAAAACGATTTCCGCAGCTTAAGCTTATTATGTTCGACGATTCCGAAATACCTGTAGCCGTTAGAAAAAAGGACTACATAATTGAGCAGATGGAGGGACGGTAGGGTATTGATAGTGTTTAGTGTTTGGTGTATAGTTGCACTGTCTATAATCTATAGAAGAGCATCAGATATCTTAATTCGCTTAACAATTTCTTAACATTGAGTTAAGGGAATGTTAAATAGGTTATCGATTAAAGAACTGCATACTAGAACTACTTTTACAGCGCCTAATACAAACTTAGAAAACTCTACAAGATGGAGAATTACTACCTGATTATTGTGCTTGTCCTAATGGGATTAGCCGTACTAGACCTAGTAGTGGGTGTTAGTAACGATGCTGTTAACTTCCTTAACTCTGCAATAGGAAGTAAAGTTGCCCCACGCTACATTATCATGATCATTGCATCCATAGGTATTGTTATTGGAGCAACATTCTCAAGCGGCATGATGGAAGTAGCACGAAAAAGCATCTTTCACCCCGATCAGTTCTTCCTTCCCGAGCTGATGATGATCTTTTTAGCAGTAATGATTACCGATGTGTTGCTGCTGGATATCTTTAACACCTTTGGTATGCCAACATCAACAACGGTATCGTTGGTATTTGAACTTTTGGGTGCAGCGGTGGCCATATCGCTAATTAAGATATCAAACAACGGGGAATCCTTTGCTAACCTAAGCAACTACATTAATAGCGCCAAGGCACTGGCCATTATTTCGGGTATATTAATATCGGTTGTGGTTGCCTTCCTGGCGGGCTCCATAATACAGTACATAACTCGTGTTATTTTCACCTTTCAGTACGAAAAGAATTACAAGTTTTTTGGCAGCATTTGGGGTGGAATTGCCCTAACAGCCATTACCTACTTCATTTTAATGAAAGGTGTTGAGGGCTCTCCCATTATTAAGCCCGAGGTTATGGCTTATATTAAGGGCCATACAACTACCATTTTAATGTACATGTTTGTACTGTGGACTATAGTATTCCAAATATGCATTAGCATTTTAAAGTGGAACACCTTACGTTTTGTTGTTCTAGTTGGTACGTTTGCCCTTGCGCTTTCCTTTGCAGGTAACGACCTTGTAAACTTTATTGGGGTTTTCATGGCCGGTTTAAAATCGTACCAAATTCACATTGCCAACCCAGGTATACCTGCCGATCAGCTGCTAATGACAGACCTAACCAAACCTGTTGCTACCAATATCTTCTACCTGATGATTGCAGGGTTGATAATGGTAATAACCCTTTGGCTATCGCGTAAAGCAAGGACTGTAACCGAAACCGAGATTAATCTTTCTCGCCAAGATGTTGGAACAGAACGTTTTGGAAGCACACAGTTCTCTCGTTCTATAGTTAGGGTATTCCGTAACTTTAGCCGCGACACCGAGAAAATTCTCCCCAAGAGGGTTAACCGTTTCCTTGAATCGCGCTTTACACCAGCAAAGTCAACAGGTCAAAGAATGGCCGATGCGCCTTCATTCGACCTAATTAGAGCATCGGTAAACTTAACCGTTGCCAGTATCCTAATTAGCACTGCAACTTCGTTAAAACTTCCTCTTTCAACTACTTATGTGACATTTATGGTTGCTATGGGTAGCTCGTTAGCCGATAAAGCTTGGGGTCGCGAAAGTGCTGTGTATCGTATTACCGGTGTGCTTACCGTTATTGCTGGTTGGTTCTTTACCGCATTCATTGCCTTTACCGTTGCTTTCCTAATTGCAGGAATACTTTACTATGGAGGAGTATTTGCTGTTGTTGTAATGATTCTTATTGCTGTTGCGCTTATTATTAAGTCGTACATGATGCATAAGAAAAAAGAGCAACAAAAAGCAAGCGACCGTGCACTAGAGGAACTTGCAATGGAAGATAGCCTAATTAATAAGTGTACAAAGGATGTTAACAAGTCGCTTAACGATATTCTAAAAATATACAACCAAACCGTTACGGGTCTTACTCTTGAGGACAGGAAGCTACTTAAGCAGCTAGACAAGGATGTGGAAGACCTAAATGTTGAGGCTAAAAAGCTTAAATACAATGTTTATACTGTACTTAAAGAGCTTCAGGCCGATGCCATTGAAACAGGGCACTACTACGTACAGGTAATTGACTACTTACGAGAAATTGCGCACTCATTAACCTTTGTAACGGGTCCTGCCTTTGAGCATATAGACAACAACCACAAAGGATTTACCAAGAGCCAGAACCAAGAGCTTATTGAGATAAGCAACATGATTTCGAAGCTATTTGAACTTATTATGGTTATGGTAAAAGATAACGATTACACTGCAGTTCCCGATGCCATAAAGATGCAGCAAAAGGTGCTTGAGATGCTTAACGATGCTAGAAAGAAGCAAATTAAGCGCATTAAGCAGAATGAGGCTGGTACTCGAAATAGCATTCTTTACCTTGCTATTATTAATGAGACCAAAAACATAATGCTTCATAC
>DHVO01000149.1 GCA_002412705.1 Bacteroidales bacterium UBA5206
TGCCGAAGGTCAAAGTAATGTTAAGTGTAGTGCAATTGCCAACGATTCTGAAGGGAATATTTACTTTAGTTGTTTTGGTACTGGTGCATGGGAAAATGTTGATGGTTCAAAAACATGGGATGTTCCATTGTATCTATCTAACCCTCAGCACGGCTTTCTTGTTGCCAAAGTAGATGCTGCTGGAGAAATGCTATGGGATAACTTGTATGTTGTGTCTAATTCAGGTGTTGATGCAACAAATCAGCCTGATGGATTAGTATCTCATATTTCTGTTTTAGAGAATGGAAAACTTGCTTTGTCTGGAAATTTTGAAAATGAACTGGTTTTAACTGATAACATTAAGTTAACCTCTGCTGGGAAATCGGATTTCTTTATTGCGCAGGCTAGTGCCGATGCAGGGTTAGTTGATTTTGCACAGAGATTTGGAAATTCTGCTGCCAACAATGGACTAGTTGCTTTTTCTAAGGCTAACAAGTTATATATGGCAGGGGAGTTTGCTCGAACCTTCGATTTTACAGAGAGTCAATCTCTTACATCCAACTACGATACTACCGATGTTTTTCTTGCATCATACGATTTTGCTACCAGCACCTGGGCCGCAAATTCCTTTGGTGGCGACTCCTTGGAGTTTGTTAGTGGAATTGCCCTAACATCGCAGGGTAATATGGTGGCTACAGGTATGTTTAAGGCCACCGATGCTGCTAAGGCAAACATGTTTGGAACTCAGGTTACAAGCTCTTTGGTTGAGGGTAACTATGTTTACGATTCATACCTCCTTGTAACGGGCGAAAACCATGCTCCTGTTGCAACCGGAACCATTGATAATGCTACCGTTCGTGCTCGCGAGGTGCTAAGCATTGCCATTCCAGAAAACCTATTCTCCGATGCTGATGCCGACAATCTTACCATAACCGTTACCCTTAAGGACGGTTCTAACCTTCCCCAGTGGCTAGTATTTAACGCCGAAACTGGCACCATATCAGGTACTCCTGCAAGGGAAAATATGGGCACAATAGAGGTTACGGTAGCAGCAACCGATCCGTACTCACTATCTGCTTCCGTAACGTTCTCAGTAACCGTAGAGGCTCCAACAGGTATTGATGATAATTTACTTGCCGATTTTCGTGTTTACCCTACTTACGCTTCAACTCATATAAACCTTGAGAATGTGGTGCGGGCAAAGCTATTTAGCGTTGCTGGAATTATGGTAAAAGAGGTGGCTGGCCAAAACTCAATTAGCGTAGCTGGTTTGAGCTCTGGTGTTTACCTTCTTCATGTTGAGGCTAAAAACGGAAGTAAACGAGTTGTTAGGGTTTTTGTAAAGTAAAAATTTGCAACCATGGGATGCACACCCCGGCACAGGTTATTGGTTCGGCACAAAACTATATAGCCTGTGCTTTTAAAAGAGCATAAGATACCCTCAATTGTAATATCCCTTGAAAATGCTGTTGACATTAGTTAGCAGCATTTTCTTTTTGTATTAATATGTCAATCTGAGGTGTAATGAGTATTTCGTTTTTAGTGATATGGTGATTTTGGTACACATAAAAACTTCGACCTATTTTAAAACAACTGATATCTTTCTAGTGTAAACGGTTTAAAGTTATACCTTTGCAGCTTGGATAAAAGTTGGTTTATAGAATTATAATCACATGGCTGATATTACAAAGTTACAATCAATTGCTACGCAGGTTAGGCGCGATGTTATTCGCATGGTACACGCACCTGCTAGCGGTCACCCAGGCGGCTCTCTTGGATGCGCCGATTTTTTTACTGCACTTTACTTTGAGGTTCTAAACCACCATCCGGCTAAGTTTACCCTTAGCGGTGAGGGGCAAGACATGTTTTTTCTGTCTAATGGACATATCTCCCCAGCTTGGTATAGCGTTCTTGCCCGCAGTGGCTATTTCGAAGTGAAGGAGCTAAGCACCTTCCGACTAATAGACTCTCGTTTACAGGGTCACCCAACCCCAGCAGAGCATCTGCCTGGTATTCGTGTGGCATCGGGTTCTTTAGGTCAAGGCCTTTCTGTTGCTGCTGGTGCAGCCCTTGCTAAAAAGCTTAATGGCGATAAGAACCTTGTTTACACCCTTCATGGCGATGGTGAGCTACAAGAGGGGCAAATTTGGGAGGCCGTAATGTTTGCCGCCGCTCGTAAAATCGATAACCTTATTGCAACTGTTGATTTTAACGGGAAGCAAATAGATGGCCCTACCGATCAGGTAATGTCTCTTGGCGACCTTAAAGCTAAATGGCTTGCCTTTGGTTGGGAGGTTGTGGAGACTAACGGTAACGATATGGCTCAGCTTCTAGAAGGATTTGCTCAGGCAAAGAAGCTAACTGGTAACGGTAAACCAGTATGCATACTTATGCGCACAGAGATGGGCATGGGTGTTGACTATATGATGGGTACTCACAAATGGCACGGTAAGGCTCCCAACGATGAGGAGTTTGCACGCGCAATGGCTCAGCTACCCGAAACTCTTGGCGATTACTAGTTGTATCAACTTGTTGGCACTTTTGCCGTGCAAGTGTAAATTGCTGTTGATGTTTATTATATCATTCTAACATCTAAAGTCTAACATCGGTTTTCCCATGAAAAATATTGTTGTTATTGCTCACGATGCAAAGAAGGCTGAACTGGTTCAGTTCCTTCAGGAGCGTCAGGATTGGACTCCAGGAGTTAATCTTATTGCAACTGGACGTACCGCAGAGTTTCTAGAATCACAGGGCATTAAGTGCCGTCACTTAAGCCCAGGTCAATCGGGTGGTTATATCCAAATTACCGAAATGATTGATAGGGGTGAGGTGGATATTGTTATCTTCCTTCGCGACCATAAAGTGGTTCAACAGCACCACGAGGATATCCGCAGTTTACTTGAAACGTGTAACGTGCGTAACATTCCTTTGGCAACCAATTACGCCAGTGCCGAACTGCTTATTATTGGCCTTATTAAGAAGGAGGCCTCGGAGCGTATGCAGAAAAAGTAAGGTTTTCCTACAATCGTATTATAAACGGATTATTGCGCAGCCCTTGGGCTTTGCATAAAGTAGAATGTATTTCATGAAGAAATTTGTTTCATTAGGAAATAAGGATACCCGTTCAGGTTTTGGAGCAGGGTTATACGAGTTGGGTAAAACCAACCCCAACGTTGTTGCGCTTTGCGCCGATCTTATTGGTTCGCTTAAAATGGATGACTTTATTAAGGAGCATCCAGAGCGCTTTTTCCAAGCTGGTATTGCCGAGGCAAATATGATTGGTGTATCAGCAGGTCTTGCTGTAAGCGGTAAAATTCCTTTTGCCGGAACATTTGCAGCATTTGCTACTGGTAGGGTGTACGACCAAATTCGCCAGAGCGTTGCATACTCAAATACCAACGTAAAAATTGCCGCGTCTCATGCTGGGCTAACCCTTGGCGAAGATGGTGCAACACATCAAATGATGGAAGATTTGGGGCTAATGAAAATGCTTCCAAACATGACCGTTATTAACCCTTGCGACTACAATCAAACTAAGGCTGCAACTATTGCTGCTGCTGCTTGGAATGGCCCTGTTTACCTTCGCTTTGGTCGCCCTGTGGTGCCCATTTTTATTCCAGAGGATCAGGAGTTTGTTATAGGAAAGGCTCTACAGCTAACCGAGGGTACCGATGTTACCATATTTGCAACCGGACACCTTGTTTGGAAAGCATTGCAGGCAGCTGAGGTACTTGAGCAAAAGGGTATCTCTGCCGAGGTTATCAATATTCACACCATTAAACCGCTCGACGAGGAGGCTATTCTACGCTCTGTGTCAAAAACTCGTGCCGTTGTAACTGCCGAGGAGCACTTTATGAACGGTGGTTTAGGCGATAGCGTAGCTCAGGTTTTGGCGCGCAAGCTGCCAACCCCACTGGAAATGGTTGCTGTTAATGATACCTTTGGCGAGAGCGGCACACCAGAACAGCTTATGGTTAAGTACGGGCTCGACACCCCTAACATTGTTGAGGCAGTTCAAAAAGTAATGGCTCGTAAATAGCCTTTTAGTTGCCAATGAGCACTTATAGCGATAAGGAATTGCTGGAGATGTTTCGTAGTCCCGACTCAAGGAACTACGCTTTTAACCTTATTGTTCGTAAGTATCAGGAACGTTTGTACTGGCACGTTAGAAAAATCGTAATTAACCACGACGATTCCGACGATGTTATTCAGAATACTTTTCTTAAAGTCTGGGGAGGGCTGGAGACCTTTCGTGAGGATTCGCAGCTCTTTACCTGGCTTTATCGCATAGCCACTAACGAAGCGCTTACTTTTCTCAAGCGCAAGCGTACCAAGTACTTCCTGCCTCTAGTTGATGTTGAGCAACAGCTCTCCCGCTCACTGGAAAGCGATCCCTACTTTAATGGCGATGAGCTGCAACTTCGCCTACAAAAAGCAATACTAACCCTCCCCGAAAAGCAGCGGTTAGTGTTTAATATGAAGTACTTTGAAGAGATGAAGTACGAGGAGATGTCGGAAGTATTAGGCACCTCAGTTGGTGCGTTAAAGGCTTCATACCATCATGCAGTAAAGAAAATAGAGAAATTCATGGAAGAGGATTAAACCCTCTTATACAATAATTGTCATAAGTTCAGAAAGTATTTGTTATGAGCGAGTTTGAAAACATAGGAAGGTCTCTTAATAACGTTGGGAACAGTAACCCCTTTGGAACCCCAAAAGGTTACTTTGAGGCGTTACCTGCCCGTGTTCAAGAGTATTGCCAGCCCCAAGCGCAGAAAGAGCCTGTACGTTTGCTTAACGTGCTTAAGGCGCAAGTGGCTCTTGTTGTTGGTTTTTGTTTCCTAGCGGTGATGTCGTACTGGGGGTATTACATTGTTAACCCTTCGTTTAGCACTCCAGAGGTTACCTCAACCGATTATGTTGATATTGTATCGAAACATGTAACTGAGTACGATGAAGCCCAGCTGGTAGAAGCAGTTGAAGCCATGGAGCCAATAAATGTATATGACTCTATTAAGAAGGATGTTTCCGATGAAATGATTCAGTATCTTCTTGAGGAGAATGTTGATTACGTTTCACTTATGGAGCAGTATAAATAGTATATCATGAAACGATTTCTAGCCATATCGCTACTACTTGCCCTATTCTCTGTTGCTGGTTATAGCCAGGAGCAGAGCAAAGAGGAGATAGTAAAAGCTCAGAAAATAGCCTTCTTTACACAGAAACTTAAGCTTACTTCTGATGAAGCTCAGGCCTTTTGGCCCGTCTATAACGAGTATTGGGAGCGCAAGAACACCATAATTGCCGATCGGCAAGCTGCAATGAAGTACTTTTCTGAGAACTCAGCAAAGATGTCCCCTGCCGAAGCCAAGAAGTATGCCGATATGTACATTAAGTTTCATAAGGAAGAGGCCGATTTGCTTGTTGAATTCCATGCTAAGTTCCTAGCAATACTTTCCCCCGATAAGGTTATGAGGCTTTACCAGGCCGATTATGAGTTTAAGACCTACCTGTTGCAGCAGATTAGGCGTTCTTCTAAAAACGACTAGGTTTTCAATCTATATACTTCTTGCCGGGGCACTCCTCCGGCTTTTTGTTTTTGGTGCTGGCTGGTTGTTTATATTATTACATATCCAATTCTTATACTTATGTTGAAATGGGGAAATATCTTATGCCCTTCAAGTTCATAAGAATAAGTATCACCATATAGGATATGGACAGTTTTGGTGTATTCACTATTAATCCAACTGTAGTGTCCTGATCTTATCCCAATGCCACACTGTGCTTCTAATATCCATTTATTTGTACTATGTGTTACACCGTAGTTCATAGCAAAAACATTCATCTTTTTGTGTAGCCCATAATAATCGATATTGAGAGTTGAGTTTTTGTAGTATTTCATCTTCTTATTGCTGTAGTCGTTTACAATCCAATAACCTACAGATAGATATTCTTTTGTGTTTTTGTAGTTGGAGAATCCTAGTAGGTTAATGTTATATATTTTTAACTCTAGTCTTAAATTATATCCATGTGCATTAATTGCTAGGGAATCAAAGTTTTGCAAAGTTGGAGTTAATTCCATGTATCTCTGGCCGTAGGTAACATCGAGACCAACTTTACTGCGGAAAGTTAGGCTTATATCTCCTTGTAATGATGGCCTTTCTGGATTTATAAATGCTAGAGGGTGAAGCTTAACGCTTAGTTCAAATGGTTTGCTTTGCTGTGCCCTTGCGGGTATCGTAATTACAAAGAGTAAAAGGGTTATGGATATAATAATTTTGTAGGGGGTGGATTTTTTCATATAATGGATTTTGATTTTTAAAGTAGTAATAAATCTATTGGATACAAAAAAAGCACCACAAGGGTGCTTTCCTGAAAAAAAATGAGATGTAATCTATAGTTGCTTCTCAAACTCTCCGTTACGAAGGAAGTCAAGGGTTTTCTCGATCTCACGATACATGATTTTATCCTCGTTGATAAAGCTAACCTGCTTGCGGTATGCCGCAAGGAACTCCTCTAAGTATGGAGATGTTTTGGCTGGACGGCGGAAATCAAGCGCCTGAGCTGCATCGAACAGCTCAATAGCAAGAATGCGCTCTACGTTATCAACCACGCGTAGTAGCTTAGTTGCTGCATTTGCACCCATACTCACGTGATCCTCTTGTCCGTTCGACGAAACAATTGAGTCAACCGATGCTGGGCTGCATAGCTGCTTGTTCTGGCTTACCATGGCTGCTGCTGCATACTGTGGAATCATAAAGCCGCTGTTTAATCCTGGGTTTGCCACAAGGAACTCAGGTAGTCCGCGTAGGCCAAGGATTAGCTGAGCAGTTCTACGTTCCGATATGTTGCCAAGTTCCGATAGCGCAATTGCAAGGAAATCGTAGCTAAGCGCAAGTGGTTGTCCGTGGAAGTTACCACCAGATATAACTAGATCCTCATCGGGCCAAACGGTTGGGTTATCGGTTACCGAGTTTACTTCGGTAAGTAGCACGTGAGCCACGTAGTTTATTGCATCCTTGCTGGCTCCGTGAACCTGTGGCATGCAACGGAATGAGTAAGGATCCTGAACGTGCTTTTTAGGACGTGCAATTAGCTCGCTACCCTCAAGTATCTTGCGGATATTGCGGGCTGTTTCAATTTGTCCTTGGTGTGGTCTAACGCTTTGGATATTTGGGTGGAATGGTTCAATTCTACCATCGAAAGCCTCAAGGGAAACTGCGCCAATAATATCGGCTAGCTTAACAATCTTAAAGGTTTTAATCATGGCGTAAACACCATGTGAACTCATGAACTGGGTTCCGTTAAGTAGCGCAAGACCCTCTTTTGATTTTAGCTCAATGGGTTCCCAACCAAACTCTTTTAGTACATTGGCTGCATCCTGTTTTACTCCTTTGTAGTAAACATCACCCATTCCAATAAGTGGTAGGAATAGGTTAGATAGTGGAGCTAGGTCGCCCGAAGCACCTAGTGAGCCACGATCGTAAACCACAGGTAGTACACCGTTGTTAAGAAAATCGAGAATGCGCTGTACGGTTTCCACTTGTACGCCAGAGTTTCCTAGCGATAGGGCATGTGCTTTAAGGAAAAGCATTAGCCTAACAATTTCTGGTTGAACCTCGGTTCCAGTGCTACAAGCATGGGACATTACAAGGTTCTTCTGAAGCTGCGAAAGCTCATCGCGAGAGATGGTGTGGTTGCATAGCGAACCAAATCCTGTGGTGATACCGTAAATTGGCGTATCGTGGTTCTCCATCTTTCTGTCGATGTAATCGCGGCACTTTTGAATTAGCTGCTTCGACTCATCTGATAGTTCGAAGTGGAACGGCTCGTTTATAATGCGCTCTAGTAGCTCGTAGGTAAGCGGTTGTGGTGATATTAAATGCTTGTTCATGTTTCCTGTAATTGGTTTAAGTGATTGACTTTTGCTGATTGTAGATTGGTTCTTTCACGAATCTACAACCCAGCGTCTAAAATATGATTCACAAGTTGGGTGGTAGGTACATCTACCTGTTCTCCTGTAACCATATTCTTCACGGATACCTTGTTGCCCTGCATTTCTGATTCACCAACCACTGCCACAAGTCGTATGTTCTTCTTGTTAGCATAGTCGAACTGCTTTTTCATTTTTGCGTTATCGGGGTAGAG
>DHVO01000038.1 GCA_002412705.1 Bacteroidales bacterium UBA5206
TCAATTAAAAAGTGACGGGTGACGAATGACGGGTTACAGAAGATTAAGAGCACCGTAACTAGTAACTCGTAACCTGTAACAATCAATAAAGAAGTGACGAGTTACGAGTGACAGGTTACAAAAGATTAAGAGCACCTTAACTAGTAACATGTAACCTGTAACGAACAATCAAGTATTGGCAGGTTACGAGTGACTAGTTACAAATACAATATAGCGCAACAACCGCCAACTGGGAACTTCCTCTTTTTTCCTACCTTTGCAACGTAAAAACAGACAAAACACCTATTAGGTAATAAGCAACAACATACAGTCATGAGCAAGAAACCTCTTTTTGGGTTAACCCTACAGCAGCTTACCACCCTTGTTACCGAGGAGGGGCTGCCAAAGTTCACAGCAAAGCAAATAGCCGACTGGCTGTACAAGAAGGAGGTTACTAGCATAGAGCAGATGACAAACCTCTCGCTAAAGACTCGCGAACAGCTATCGGAGAGGTACACCGTTGGGCTTATTAACCCTTCCAAGGTATCGGAGTCAACCGATGGTACCAAGAAGTACCTTTTCCCAACCGATACCCTAAAGTACATTGAGGCTGCCTACATCCCAGAGGCCGATAGGGCAACGCTTTGCGTATCGTCGCAAGTGGGATGCAAAATGGGATGCCTGTTCTGCATGACCGGCAAACAGGGCTTTCAGGGAAACCTCACCGCAGGCGAAATCATTAACCAGCTACGCAGCATCCCCGAGTGGAAAAAGGTATCGAACCTAGTTTACATGGGCATGGGCGAACCTTTCGATAATCTGGAGAATGTGCTGGCATCGCTGGAGATACTCACCTCCGACTGGGGAATGGGAATGAGCCCTAAGCGCATAACGGTTTCAACCATTGGCGTAATCCCAGCCATGAAGGAGTTTCTAGAGAAAAGCAGCTGCCACCTAGCCGTAAGCCTTCACAACCCGTTTGATGAGGAGCGCCGGTCAATAATGCCAATCCAAAACGTTTACCTCATAAAGGACGTTGTTGATGAGATTCGCAAGTTCGATTTTTCGGGGCAGCGTCGCGTATCTTTTGAGTACATCATGTTTGATGGCATTAACGACACGCCCCGCCACGTAAAGGAGATGGCAAGGCTGCTCAACGGGCTAAAGTGCCGTGTTAACCTAATCAGGTTCCACCCCATACCAGACACTCCGCTACTTGGAACACCAGACGATAAGCTGTTTGAGTTTAGGGATGCGCTTACCGCCAAAGGAATATTTACCACAATTAGGGCATCGCGTGGGCAGGATATACAGGCTGCATGCGGACTCTTATCAACCAAAGAGCTAGTAAAAAAGCAGCGCGAGGCAAAAGGCGAAGAGTAACTTGCTACATTTATCGGCACATTAAGCTACTTTAGCATAGCAATTGTAGGGTTTGATACGTTTTATATCAACAGGCAAAACATCAACCAACAAAATATTTAAGCCATGCAACGTATAGCACTCACCTTGGTTTCCATGCTACTTATAGCATCGGCCAGCGCACAAACCGCCAGCGAATCGGTTAGCGCATTCACATTCCAAATGTACCAGAAGGTTGCCGAAAAGGAGAAGGGCAACATCTTCTTCTCGCCCTACAGCATATCATCGGCAATGGCCATGACCTATGTTGGAGCAGCCAACGAGACGCAGAACCAAATTGCTTCAACCCTGCACTTCACAAAGGACACCAAGGCCCTTGCAACCAGCATGGGAGGGTTACACCAATCGCTGCTAAGCAAAAACGGCAAGGGATTGGAGCTATCCATATCAAACAGGGTTTGGGTTGAGCAAACCTACAAGGTAAAGTGCAGCTACAAGCGCACCCTAAAAAAACAGTTTAAAACATCATTTGGCAAAGCCGATTTTATTGGCAACTTCCAATCGGAGCGCGTTAAGATTAACGATGCCGTTGCAACCGATACCAAATCGCTAATAAAAGACCTTATTCCACAGGGTGGACTTAGCCCAATCACCCGCTTGGTGCTAACCAACGCCATATACTTTAAGGGAAAATGGGAGAAACAGTTTAACCCTGAGCGCACCCGCAAAGGCGATTTTTATGTTGATAACAGCACAACCGTATCGGCGCAATACATGACCAGCAAGGAGCAGTACAACTACTACGAGGACGAAACCCTTATGGCCGTTGAGCTGCCATACAGCAACGATATAACCATGCTAGTGATTCTGCCTGCAGAGGGAACCACCATATCCGATTTGGGAAAAATGCTAAACCAGCAGAAGTACCAAGCCATTACCAGTGAGCTTTACAGCGATGAGGTAAGCCTAATGCTGCCCAAGTTTAAATCGGAAGCCTCGCTAACCCTAAGCAACACCCTAAAGGAGATGGGCATGCCCAATGCCTTTACCGATGATGCCGATTTTACGGGGATATCCAATCGCAACGACCTTAAAATAACCGACGTGTTCCACAAAGCCTTTATTGAGGTTTCCGAAGAAGGAACCGAGGCTGCGGCAGCAACAGCCGTTGTTGTTGGCGTAAAATCGATGCCAATGACTAGAACCTTTAAGGCCAATCGCCCCTTTATATACATAATCCGCGACACAAAAACGGGCACTCCGCTATTCATTGGTCGCCTAATGAATCCAAACAGATAGCACGGTGAGTCGTTACATACAATCGTTAATAAAGCAGGGCGAGCATCAGCAGCTCGATTTTAAGCACAGCATTACCGACTCAAAAAAGATAGCCCGCTCCCTTGCCGCCTTCGCCAACACCGATGGCGGCACGCTTCTTATTGGGGT
>DHVO01000005.1 GCA_002412705.1 Bacteroidales bacterium UBA5206
TCTTTAATCCACCTTAAGTATTGCATAATAGTAAAAGCCTAGTTATTTTTGTGAACATTTCTGTATCGCCAATTACATACAAGGGTAAACACATGGATCAAGGTATAGCCTCACGTCTTCAGGTAATCTTCGAAAGGGAAGGTATATCGGCTTCTATTTTTGCTGATAAAATCGGAGTGCAACGTAGTGCAATTTCACATATCCTATCGGGAAGAAACAAACCCGGATTTGACTTGCTCCAGAAAATTATAGCAAAATTCCCTACAATTAACACAGAATGGCTAATTACAGGGTTAGGCGATCCTTATAAGCAGCCAGTTAAGCAAATCCAAACAACCCTTTTCGATCCACCTACAGTACAGAATCAATCAGTTGAAGTTACACCTGTAAACACAATGCCTTCGCAGCCAGAAGGGAATCGAACCATAGAGAGAATCGTGATATTCTATAGCGATAAAACCTTTGAAACCTATAATCCGCAGTAAGCTGTGCCGTTTTTTGGCAAAAACCTATCGTTTGTGTAGTTTTGCGAAAAATTTCCTATGTACAAATCCATTATCAGACCTATTCTCTTCCTGCTAAGTCCAGAGAGAGTTCACCATTTAGTGGTTTTTGCCGTTAAGTTTGGATTTAAAATCCCGGGGGTTGCAAAACTTATTGCACTAGCATACAGGGTGAATTCGCCAAGCCTTGTGACAAAAATAGCTGGGTTAACTTTTCAAAATCCAGTGGGGCTTGCGGCTGGATTCGATAAAGACGCAACCTTTTACAACGAGTTTTCGGCTTTTGGCTTTGGGTTTATTGAGATAGGAACGGTTACGCCAAAAGCGCAACCAGGAAACCCCAAACCCCGATCGTTCCGATTACCAAAGGATGGCGCTTTAATTAACCGAATGGGATTCAATAACCTAGGGGTTGATAATGCAGTTAAGAATTTGGCCAAAGCGCGACGTAAAGGAATGGTAATAGGTGGAAATATTGGAAAGAATACACAAACACCTAATGAACAGGCTGTTTCTGACTACGAGTACGCTTTTAGGATCCTATACCCACATGTTGATTACCTGGTTATTAACATTAGCTGCCCTAACGTTGCCAACTTGCGAAATCTACAGGATAAGGATTCGCTTGGCAATATACTTGATGCCCTTAGCGAAATTCGTCGTAAACAAACCGTTTACAAACCCATTTTTCTTAAGGTATCGCCCGACTTAACAATCGAGCACCTAGACGAAACGCTTGAAACTGCCTCTAAATATGGGGTCGATGGCTTTATTGCAACAAATACCACCACATCAAGGGAGAATCTAAACTCGCCAAATGCACTAGTGACTACAATTGGCAATGGCGGGCTTAGTGGCAAGCCCATTGCTCAGCGTTCGACCGAGGTTATTCGCTACATCAGGGAAAAGCAACCCACAACCCCAATAATTGGAGTAGGAGGAATATTTACCCCTGAAGACGCCCTTGAGAAAATTGAAGCAGGTGCTAACCTTGTGCAGATTTATACAGGCTTTATCTACTCAGGGCCATCTCTTGTAAAAAAAATAAATAAGGAACTCCTTAGAAAGGCAAAATAATGATTACAGTTGACTGCAGAGGGCTTCTGTGCCCTAAACCACTTATAGAGACAAGAAAGGCCATTAAAAGCGCCAAAACAGGGGATAAAATCCGTGTAGAGCTAGATAATGACACCTCGTGCAAAAATGTGTTACAGTTTTTAAAGGATAATGCCATTGCGGTTGAGCAACGGACAGAGAGCAATGTGTTCATTGTAGAGTTTATGGTGCCCGCTTCATTCGCACCTGCTACTCCAGCCGAGGATTACTGTGAGGTATCAATAAAATCGCCTCAGAGCAACGAGTACATCGTTGTGCTTGACTCCAATGTTTTGGGCGACGGCGATATCTCTTTAGGCGAAATTCTCATGAAGGGCTTCTTAAACACACTGCCAGAACTAGATACCTTACCAACCGAAATTATATGTTACAATGGTGGTGTAAAGCTTGCTCAAATTGGTTCTGATACAGCTCAGGCTCTAATTAAAATTAGCTCAATGGGAGTAAAGGTGTCTGTTTGTGGAACATGTGTAGATTTCTTTGGCTTAAAGAACATGCTGGCCATTGGCAATATCTCCAATATGCTATACATAGCAGGCAAGCTAACATCTGGCGTTAGGGTTGTAAAACCTTAACAAGTTTACAAAAGCAAACCTAATGAACAGCTTAATGAACCTCTACTTTGATAACGCAAGCACCAGCTTTCCTAAGCCAGAAGACGTTCAAAAACGTATTTTGGAATACCTTGCGCACGGAGGTTCATATGGTAGAAGTGCCTACAAAAGGGTTTTTGAAACCTCGTACATGGTGGAGCAAACCAGAAATACATTAGCCAATGTACTTGGAGCCAAGCAATCGGAAAATATAGTTTTATCATCTAGTTCAACCACAGCACTTAACATGCTTATACTTGGATTTAAGTATAAGTATAATAGGGTTATTATTTCTCCACTTGAGCACAATGCTGTTATTCGTCCCCTAGAGCATCTAAAGCAAACCAAAGGACTTATTATAGATACGCTTCCCCACTTTAGCGATGGCTCCATAGATTTAACCCAATTAGCCAGCCTAGACTTAGGCAAATACGACCTTGCCATAGTAAACCACGCTAGCAATGTAAACGGCCTAATACAGCCCCTAAAAGAGATTAAAAAGAGTATAGGGAACTTGCCTCTTCTTGTTGATGCAAGCCAATCCCTAGGAAAAATAACACTGGGAGTAGATGAACTTAACCTAGATTTTGTAGCGTTTACTGGACACAAAGGGCTTCTTGGCCCAACTGGGACCGGAGGTTTCTATGCTCGTAACGCTGAACTTCTAAACAAAACCATATTCGGTGGTACTGGCACTAACTCCGAAAGCTACCTAATGCCAACCTCTTTACCCGATGGTTTTGAGCCCGGAACACCTAATGTACTGGGAATATACGGCTTATATGGAGCAATTGAGGGCAAACCTATTGTGCAGTACAGCCATGCAAACTTTCTAAAGGAGCTAAAGGAGCTCCAATCTGTGAGAGGGCTAAGAGTTCTTTGTGCTGCCCATAGCGCAATGCAAACCGATGTATTCTCTGTAATACCAGAAAAC
>DHVO01000081.1 GCA_002412705.1 Bacteroidales bacterium UBA5206
GATAGGGTTTTAGCTTTTACTATAGTTGCCGAAGCCGCTTTTGTTACCAACCAGAAACAAGTTGCAAGCGCTGCTATTGACTCTGCAAACAGGCTGGCAAAACAATCAACAAGCAATGAACTCCATCAGCTTGCCGAACGAACAAATATACGAGGTCTTCTTTTTCAGAATAATCGCAGTAAGGCAATCCAACTTATTCAGGAAAAGGCCGCTTTGTACAAAAAAGAGCAACAGGCTACTCCGGAAAGCATTCTGTTTTTCCTATTTGCAGGCGATATCTATCGCCAAGTTGGGATGCTGGAACAATCGTTAGAGCAAAAGCAATATGCGCTTAACTTGGCGGTAAGTTCTGGCAATGACACCCTCCAAACAGAGGCCTTACTAAGCATTGGGAGCACATACTGGTCGGCAAGCCTATTTAAAGAGGCTCTGTCCCATTATACAAAGGGATACAATAGAGCAAAGCAGGCAAACAGCCCAACACATCTAGTTATATCGCTAAGAAATATTGGGCTAACGTATAGAGATATTGGAAACTTGGACTCATCAAAAAATGCATTACAAACGGCACTGTTGCTGGCTCAAAAAAAAGAGCTACACACAACCGAAGCCGAAATCCTTAACATACTTGGAGGGCTTTACCTAAAGTTCAACCGAAACCAGCAGGCCATTGATGAGTTTGAGAAAGCACTTGCAATTAGAGAGCAACTGGAACACCTAAACTCTCAAGCCAATTTACTCGAAAATCTAGCAAGGGTTTACAAGCGACAAGGCGCGTTTGACCAAGCGCTAATCAAACTGGGAAAAGCATTAGTTCTTAGGGATAAGATACAGGATCAACAAGCCAAGGCGTCAACCCTTAACGAAGCCGGAAACATATATGCCGAGAAAGGAGAGCTAGCCGAAGCTTTGCGCCACTACCTAATGGCTCTTAAAATAAGGCAAGAAATGGAAGTTAAGCCCGATATTGCCAAATCGCTAATTAACATAGGTATAACCTACAGAAAACTGGGAGCAAGCGATAGAGCCGTAGATTACTTTGAGAATGCACATAAAATTCTAGCCCAAGGAAACGACCCCGTTGAGATTGCCTATGTACTGCTAAACCTAGGGAACAGCTACTTAGACATAAAAAGCTACGGAAAGGCAATTGAGGCCTATCAAAGGGCAGCCAGTGAACGACAGAAAGCTGGCGATTTGCCTGGCCTAGCAAAAATACTTGTAAACCAAGCGCAAGCACACAGATTACAACAGAACTACCATTTGGGCCTTGATGCTCTAAAAAAAGCCCAAGGCATAGCCACTCAAATTAAAAGCGATGCTATACTTGCCGATATATGCAATGAACGGGGGAACCTACTTCTATCCCAAAACAACAATAAGCAGGCATTAGAATCGTTCGCAGAATCGGAAAAGCACTATACCAAAGCCAGTTTGCAAAGCGGAGTTGCCCTATGCTTAAGAAAACAGGGCGAGATATTATCGCAATTGGGCAAACCACAGGAGGCTGAAAAAATGCTTAAGCACTCCCTACTTATTGGACAGGAAATAAAGAGTGCCCCCATTAGGCAGTTTGCACTATTGGCCCTCCACACGTTTTACGATAACAGCAACAATGCCGAACTTGCGCTTAAGTACTTTAAGGATTACACCCAGCTAAAGGACAGCCTATCGAGCATAGAGCTCCTTGAAAAAACATTCGAGGCCAGATACGTAGCCGAACTTGATACCAAGCGTACCGAAATTAAGATAATTGAAGAGCAAGTAGAATCATTGCAAAAAGAGTCTGAGCTTAAAGAGCTACAACTTGAACGCCAGCGAATATTTAGAACGCTTTCCATTATCATCATCCTACTTGGTGCAGCAACCCTTACAACGGTGCTTTTCGCCTACAGACAAAAGCGCAGAAACAATAGAATACTTAGTAACCAAATATCAATTATAAACGAAACAAATGAGAAGCTAAGAGCATCGGAACAGCAGCTGAGGTACATGGTTCAAACCCGCGATAAGCTCTTCTCAATAATTGCACACGACTTAAAAAATCCGTTTAATGCACTAGTTGGACTAACAGAGCTGCTCGCCATACGATCTGGTGAAATGGAAAAAGAGGAGGTAAAAGAGTATAGTAATCTTATTCACCACTCGGCCAACAAGGTGCTAACCTTGCTTGAGAATTTGCTTCATTGGGCACGTAGCCAAACGGGGAAACTAAGTGTTAACCCCAAACTTTACAAACTTAACGATATTGCCAATGAGTGCATTGAGTTTGCAGCATTAAATGCCAATAGCAAAGAGGTTACCCTTACACAGAACATAAACCATAATATCTTTGTTTTTGCCGACAGGGATACGCTGGCCACTGTAATTAGAAACCTGCTGTCTAACGCCATTAAATTCACGCCAAAAGGCGGAAATGTTGGCATTGAGGCTCATGAGGAAACAGATAAAACAATAATCAGAATATCAGACACAGGTGTTGGAATAGCCCCAGAGAACCTAGATAAGCTCTTTAAAATTGATAAAAACTTTTCAACCGAGGGCACCGAAAAGGAGTCTGGTACTGGGTTAGGTTTGATTATTTGCAAAGAGTTTATTGAGCGTAATGCAGGAACAATTACTGTAAGTAGCCAACAAGGAGAAGGAACAACTTTTACCATAACATTACCAAGCAAAGCAACAGGAAATGAGTAAAAAAGCACTAACGTACAACGAGGCACTGGCCGAAATTGAGGCCATTATTGAACGAATAGAAGGTGATGAGCTAGATGTAGATGAGCTTACAAAAGACGTTAAGCGCGTGTCGGAGCTGCTTAAGATATGTAAGCTTAAGCTAAGGAATACCGAAGAAGAGGTACAGAAGATACTCAGGGAATTTGATGAGGAATAAAAAAAGGGCTCGCTAAACGAGCCCTTTCCTTTTACTAGAACTTCATTTTTCTAGGCTTAATCATATTCTCTGGAGCAAGAATCAAATCAAGCTGCTCCTTAGTAAGTAACTTCTTCTCTAGAACCAGTTCATAAACGCTTCTGTTATTCATTAAAGCATCCTTAGCTAGTTCGGTTGATGTTTCGTAACCCAAAACAGGATTAAGAGCTGTAACTAGACCAATGCTATTGTGAACAAGTTCACGGCAACGCTCCTCGTTTGCAGTAATGCCATCAATGCAACGATACTTAAGGGTGTTCATACCGTTTTTAAGCATCTCTATTGATTCAAATAAGCTTTGAACAATAACTGGCTCAAACACGTTAAGCTCAAGCTGACCGCCTTCTGCTGCCATTGTTACAGTTAAGTCGTTACCAATTACCTTAAATGCAATTTGGTTAACAACCTCTGGTATAACAGGGTTTACTTTTCCTGGCATAATTGATGAACCGGGCTGCATTGGAGGCAGATTGATCTCATTAATACCAGTACGAGGACCTGATGATAGCAGGCGCAAATCGTTACAAATCTTTGAAAGTTTAACAGCTAGGCGTTTTACTGCCGATGAGTAGATTACAAAAGAACCAGTATCCTGAGTTGCCTCAACAAGGTTTGAAGCGAGAACAACCTCCATACCAGTGATACGGCGTAGGTGGTTAACCACCTTTTCAGAATAACCAGGCTCGGAGTTAATACCAGTACCAATGGCTGTAGCCCCCATGTTAACCTCTAGGAATAGACGCGCGTTTTGGTTCAAACGCTCAATTTCCTCTCTTAGGGTAACGGCATATGCCTCAAAGGCTTGACCTAGGGTCATTGGCACAGCATCCTGAAGCTGAGTACGACCCATTTTAATAATATGGGCAAACTCCTTTGCTTTTCTATCGAACGAAACAATAAGACTTTCCAGTACTTCAACCAATTTCTTGTTGCTATTTACAAGAGCAATTTTCACTGCAGTTGGGTAAGCATCGTTGGTTGACTGAGATAGGTTTACATGGTTATTGGGATGACAGTACTGATACTCCCCTTTTTCATGACCTAGAAGTTCAAGTGCACGGTTAGCAATAACCTCATTAGCATTCATGTTGGTTGAAGTACCTGCACCACCCTGTATCATATCCACAATAAAGTGGTTATGGAACTTACCGTTCTTAATCTCGTTACATGCGGCTACAATAGCATCGCGAATAGGCTTATCAATAAGTTCTAGTTCGAAGTTTGCATCAGCAGCAGCCTCCTTAACCATTGCCAGAGCATCAATAAGCGATGGGAAAAAGTTAAGGGTAACACCCGATATATTAAAGTTCTCTATACCACGAAGGGTTTGAACGCCATAGTAGCTCTCAAATGGCACATCCCTATCGCCCAAAAGGTCGTGCTCACGACGGGTACGTCCTGACTCATATTGAGCCGCAGGGTTAATCATGCGAGAGTTGGCATGACGCATACGGCGAGAGATAACCCTAGCAATATTTGAGAATATTTTAAGGGTAGTTGCTGCATTCACAGCAAAAAACTCCTTACTAATAGAATAAACAGTTGTGGCAACTAAGGCACGTGCCGAAGTAGAGTGGGGCGAATCATTTGCCCAAGAGCCCTCGCCCAAGAAATCGCCCTTACCAAAATAAGTAAGCTTAAGCTCTACGCCATAAGCGCTACTTTTGAATAGCTCCACCTCACCTTCATAAATAATGAAGATATCCTCGCGGGGACCATTCTCTCTGAACAGTAACTCGTTTGGCTTGTATGTTTTTTCCTTAACACTCTTTACAAGGAGCTGAAACTCATCTGCATTTAACCCTCTGAAAAGTTCGATTTTCTCAAGGAATGCTAAAACATTTTCATTTACCATTTCTTTCCTCCTAAAATTATTTAAACAAGGCGTTGCGCCTAAATAACATTATACCAATGTAACATTTGATAGATGTGCAAAAGTATGTAAGGTAAGTTACTTTAATGTGGCTAAATAGCATAGCAAAAGATATTATAAAGCATGAAAAAAAGGCTAACCAGTTACTGGTCAGCCTTTACTAGCAAAATAAACAACAAACCCTACGAAAGCGTTACATCAACCTCCTTCACCAGTGAAGATTGATATGTATATGCAGATTCTGTGGATTTCTCATTGAAATAGGTTAAAATATGGTCCAGCATTACAGCCTGAGAGCTAGACGAAACGGTGTATCTGTAGATATTAGTAGCTAAATGCTTAAGCTGATTTTGGTTAGCAACAAGCACTTGAATAGGATCAATATCACCAAACCGAACCACGCCTTCAACTCGTTTAAGCTCATCGAGATTGGTGCTAATTATATCCATTAACTGGTTAAATGCCTTAGATACGTTGTTTGTTCTACGAGAGACAATACCAATAACCTCCATGGTTAATGGATTTATTATTGGTGAGCCGCTATTTCCAAAACTGGTTTGACCATCAAACTCCAGAAAACGGATACCATCGGAGTTAGTATGGTAGGACGAAATGATGGCCGACTTAAGGGAAAGGTTACGCTTGCCGTAACCAAACGATAGGAAAGCCACATTTGAACCAATGGGGAAATTACGCTGCGAACTTAACCTAAGCGAGGGAATATTTTCAAAATCGGGAAAATCGATATTAAAAACCGCATAGTCCGCCTTATTATTAGAAAACCCAATTTTAAGGTCGTTAACAAACTCGGAATAAGGAATACGCATGGAGGCTACTACCGTATTAGCATCATCGCCAACAAAAGTAATTTCAACCTTTTTAGCCTTGGTTATATAAAAGGCTTGTTCGCTTGTAATTAGGCAGCCATCTACTTTAAATCCAGTTAAGCTATCAATTGAAACGCCGCGCTCATTCAAAAAATTGAGAGAGCAAACCGATGCGTGGCAGTACTTCCAAACTTGGCTTAGCATATGCGGTAGGTTTTGAGATTAGCAATGAGGTTAGTTAAAAGTTTTTAAGAACGGTAAATAGAAAAATAACCGTAATAATAAAGAAGACTACAAACACACCATAATCGGCACTTACTCTGGTAATGAGGCTCTCTTTAAAATATGCTACAAACTTTTTCATAACCGATAATTTTCTGTATTCAAGAACTATTTTCTTCACAAACTCCGGGGTCATTTGCTTGGGTCAAAAATAGAGCGACTATCACACACAGCAAGGGGTCAAATCAGTCAATATTTTTTCGTAGCATTATGAAATACGTTTTTTCTTAATACATTTGCCCAACAATCAGTAAACAAGCCACTTTCACAATAAAAAGAGTTAACTGTGTTCGACGAATCGTTAAATAGTCTTAAACGCCACATAGAGGAGCAATTTGGACGGAAAATTGCATATCAAAAAGATTGCAACACCCTATCTGCCAGTATATTTAACAAGACCGGCGAGCAAATTAGCCCTGCCACTCTTAGGCGCGTTTTCGGTTTCCTTGTAACGAATTCTCAACCCTCTCGTGTCACGCTTGACATACTTGCACAGTACATTGGATTTGATGGATGGGATAGTTTTCTGCATCAGTCAACACACAAGCCTGTAATTACAGTACCTGTAAAGGATATATGGGAAAGGGCACGCACCCAAGCACAGGTTGTGAGCCAACAAACCTTTGAGCAGCTCCGATACATTAATAGCTCACTACTTACACCAACATTACTCCGCAACAACCTAAACGACAAACTCTCCCTGTTTTTGAAAGCCGAGTATGCTGCCACCGCAATAGTTGGCCCAGGAGGCTACGGTAAATCGTATCTAATGGCCAGTTGGTACTACTTTTTGCAAAATAAACGGGAATGCAATAACGATATTATACTTTATGCCAGCGTTAAAACCCTGCTGCAACACTCAAACACCGAAACCTCTTTCTCGCAATGGATTCAAAGCCTTCTGGGCATTCCCGAAGGAACCAATTTAATTGAGTACCTACTACTTAATCCAACCGAAGCACCAGGCAATATAATCTTGCTAGTTGATGGGCTTGAAGAAACCACATCGAACACCACAAAACAGGAGCGATTTTTTGAGGGATTGCATAGCCTTGCCTCCAGCGGCAATTCCGAAACAAAGATTAAGCTAATTGTAACATCAAGACTATCAACTTGGTTTGATTTTATTGGAACCGACGACGCGGACAAACGGGCTTGGCTTGGTGTTGAGGATATAGACTTTGACGCATATGGCAGTAACATTCCTCCCTTATCGAGCAATGAGGTTCAGCACATACTTGACAATACCATAAACCAAGCATATGAGCAGCGGTTACTTGTAGATGAACTAACACCAGAGATACAAGCAACTGTTGCACACCCATACCTTTTACAGCTATTCATTAGTGTTTACCAACCCACCACATCGGCAAACGATTTGCTAGAACTATTCAAGGAGTACCTAAAAAAGCAAATTTACTTTGCATCAAACTCCGACGAGAAGGTTGATATTGTAAACACCATTGTTGAAAGCACAAACTATGGCAAAAAAGGATTTGGCGTAGCCAAAAACGAGCTACGCAAACACTTCCCCATTCACCTAAAAAATGCAGGGAACTACTTTGCGGCATATGAGGAGCTCCTATCCTTTGGTTTTTTAATAGAAGAATCGAAGGAGGGAACTTTTGGATCCTTTTACAAAGAGGTAAAAATATCGCCCCAAAAACTATTTGAAATCCTTATTGCTCAACATCTGGTTGAGAATAACGGAGGTTTCTCTAACGATATATTCCTAAAAGTTGAGGAACTATATACCAATCACCCTCTCCAACGCTCCATTCTAGCACTGATATACGAACTTGCATACAAGGAACAAGAAAGAGAAACGCTAAAAAGCCTTTTTGCACTTAAAGACAGCACCATCAACCAGCTGTTTGAGCAGCCTAATATTGTTGTTCTGTTAAGGAAACAGGAGAACCTTAGAAAAGAACTTGTACCCACATACGCAAAGGATACTCAGGCCAGAAGAATATTTGAGCTATACCCCGATCTAAACAGCCTAACCACCATACTGCCAGAGATGATTCAAACATACTTGGAGTATAGTGATAACGATGCAGATAGGCTATACGCCCACTCCTTACTTGCAGTAAGTGGAGGCTTTGCTCTTAACAAGCAAATACTGGAGGAACAATGTGCACACATAGCACAAATATTACCTTGCTCCAACAAGAGTCTAGGTGTAACCATTTCGGCACTATTGCTCTACCAGTTTATTATTGGCAGCAAGTATAACGAACTCCTTTATAAACAGTGGGATGATTTCATAAAAAACCCAGACTCATCAATCATTCTTAATGCTTCTAAAATAATATTGCCAACTCTTGTTCTAACAAAGGATTTGGAAAGGATAGGCAGCATTCAACACCTTTGCACACACTGGCTAAAAAGCCCCGATACCCACTTGCTAAACAAAGAGTTGGGCATATACTTTATGTACAAAAAGGCACTTACCTGCAACAGCTGCTCACTTAAAGATGTACGCGAAATAGAGAGCTCATTCAACATGCTTTCTACATGGAATAGCTACTTACCTAAGATTACGGGCCAAATTTCCCTAGCCACAATTTACCTACAAAACAACCTAGTTGAACAGGCATACAACTGCTTTAGGTCGGCAGCAGAGCTTAGTCATCTTGCTGAGTACACCGCTATGGAACTAAAGTTACTTAATGCGCTAATTAAGTTCCTTAGTGCCATTGGCGAGGAGCGCCGTACAACCGACTTTACGCAACTTGTTAAAGAGATTTCCAATAGAACAGGGGTTCCTAGCAGCATTTTCTAATTACCCACCTCACCTCTGGAGTGATACTGCACTAAACTGTCAATTGGGTACCGAAGAAAGGGACCCACCAGAAGCCCCTTTTGTGCAACTGTATTCCTGAACTCACTCTCGAATAAACACCCAACGCTCCCCACAACACCGTAGGGTAACCCCATGCTTGCATAATGAATAAGGTGTGCATCGAACAGGGCGTTAAAAGCACCTGACACCAGCTGCTGAACGTACTCTGTACCTTTATTCTGCACAAGAAAAGGAACAAACGAAGCTAAAAACTGATTTGGCAAAGGCTCGGAGTATATACGTTTGAGAACCGAAGTAAGTGTAATGCCATAGTCAAGTTCAAGCCTCTGCCTCAAAAACTCGGGCATTCGTTTATAAAAATAATCGGATAGAATTACCCTTCCCATGGAGGCACCACTAGCCTCGTCGCCTAAAACATATCCCAACGATGGACTGAAACTAGTTACAGAAGTACCATCGTAATAGGCCACATTAGTTCCAGTGCCAAGTATTATTGAGATGCCCTTGTTGTCGGCAAAAAGAGAGCGGGCTGCACCAACAGAATCCGACAGTACCAAAACTTCTGCACCAGTAAAGAACAGAGAAAGTCCCATACGAGCAACCTGCTCAAGTTCCTCTGCAGCACATCCAGAGCCATAAAAAAACACATGGGTCACCTCGCGTGAATTTACTCCTGCAGGAAAGGAATTGGTTAAAACCCGTACATACTCCTCTTGTGTGTTAAAGTATGGGTTAAGCCCTTTGCTCTCAAACCCAACCACATCGCCAGAAGGGAATACGATGCGCCAATCTGTTTTGGTTGAACCGCTATCGGCAACTAGTATCATGAAAATGGTATTATTTATCGTCCTAAAAATCTACTATGCAAGTATAGCAAAGTTAGCTAGGCTTTAGCTTACTTACCCTTTTAAGAGTGAGCAAATTCATGGGATTCGCTTTTAATCCCACAACATCTGCTCTGGTAAAGCGAACTACCTTATCGTAGTACAAAGGCACTACCACAGCATTGCTCATAATTACCGAATCCATCTGCTGATAAATTTTGTAACGCTTAGCATTATTGCTCTCCATGGAAGCCCTGTGGTATAGCTGGTCGAACTCTTTGCTAGAAAAGTGCGTGTAGTTTGGGCCATTAGGGCTAAAATTAGACGACACAAAAAGGGCAAGGTAGTTTTCAGCATCAGCGTAATCGGCAACCCACGACCCCCGGAAAAAGGTTAGCTTGGCATTAGCCATCATATCCCTATAGGTAGCACCTGGCATCACCTCTACCCTAATTGGGATACCAATTTGACCCAACTGGTGCTGAATAAACTCACAAATATCCACATAATCATCGGTGGTGGAAATGGTTATGGGCTCCAACCCCTTCCCTTGCGGAAAGCCAGCCTCTTCCAAAAGTTTAGCAGCATAGTGGGGATTGTATGTAAATCCCACGAAAGTAGAATCAAAGCCAGGCATACCCAAAGGAATAAAGCCACCCTCGGCAGGATAACCCATATTGCTACGCAGATAGGTCATCATCTTATGCCTATCAAAACCATAGGCAATGGCTTTTCTAACCTTTTCACTAACCCTAGCACTATTTGACAGTTGAAGTGTATCAACCAAAAAACCTATGTACTCTGTATTCAGGTATGGCCCAGTGATAAGCGATATTTGCCCGTTATACTTTGGATTTAGCTTTCCAGAACGGGTAAGCAGCTCATCCTTCGACGATGCATGCACCCCAGAAAGAAAATCGAGATTACCCACCATAAACTCTAGGAACTCCGATTGCTTATCGGCAATAAACGTTATGCTTACCGCTTCAAGGTAAGGAAGGGCTTGCCCCTTGCTATCAACCTCAAAGTAGTTTGGGTTGCGACGCATTACCAGCTTCTCCCCCTCCTTCCAATACTTTAAAAAGAAAGGCCCTGTTCCAATGGGGTTACGCCCAAAATCGCGCCCGTAATAATCAACAACCTCTTTGGGCACTACGTAAGCGTAAGGCATGCTTAGCTGCCCCAAAAATGCAGGGAACGGTTTTTTAAGATATAACCTTAAAGTGGAATCATTAATGGCTAAGCACCCTCCTGTTGTTCCCTTTTTTTCGGTATCGAGAGTTGCAAACACCCATGCCCCAGGCGAGGCAATATCGGGGTTAATAATGCGATTGATGCTGAAAACGAAGTCGGCAGCAACCACCTTTCTTTGCTTACTATCGCCAAAAAGAGGGGAACTGTGGAAAAAAACATCGTTACGTAAGTGAAAAGTGTACTCTAAACCGTTACTGGAAACCTCCCAGCTCTTTGCAATGCAGGGCTCAACAACAAGCGAATCGGACAGCTGTACCAACCCATTAAAAAGCTGATGAACAGGCCATATTACGGGTAGGCTACGTGCAAAGGCAGGATCCAAATTCGGAATTCCCTTGCTCTCGTTGTACCTAAACACCAAGTAATCCTTAGCATGATCATCGCGCTTTGCATTACAGGCAGATAGCAGTAGAACGGTGAGGCAGAATATTATAAGAGTTCGGCTCATAAAACATGTGTAATACACAAAAATAGATAAAACAAAGCCAGTTTCAACCCCTAGTAAAAATAAAGACGGGGTTCCGCAGAACCCCGTCTTTTCACCCTAAATTAACCTAAAAGCAATATACCTGAAACCAACTATAAAACCCTAAAAGTTAAACATGTCAGGTTGCTTATGTTTTTATAAACGCAAAATAGGTTGTGAGGTTTCACTTGTTTGACAAACCTAATGGTGATATAAAACACCATTTGCAAACAGCCCTAGAAATGGGCTATCCAAAAAATTATGCGCAATAACACATTAAGCTAAGTTGCAAAAACCAACACCTTCTTTAGATTTCTATTTATCAATACCTTATCGCATTTTACCTTACAACTAGTTACCAAAAGAGATGTTTACTCAATCCATAAAAATCGATTAACTACAAAGCCAAAAAAAACATATCAACCTGAATTTATGACAATTAAACCACGGGTTACAAAATATCAAAGAAAATAGTGTTACATTAATTAAAAATAGGCTAGACATTGGCACACTAAAAAAGCCCTTTTGCATAACTTAGCCCATAAAAAAAGAATAATGTTTCAACTACTCACTCACTCACCATTTTTTAGAGGCCTTGCACCCGAAGAGCTTGAAGAACTTTTTACCAAAATAACCTATTCAGTAAAGAGCTTTACCAAAGGGATGCTAATTGCTCAGCGCGAAGACGAGGTAAAGAACTTGTGCATAGTTATTGAGGGCAGCATTAAAGGCGAAATGGTCGATTTCTCTGGAAAAATCCTAAAAATAGAGGAGATGCATGCACCACAACCCATCGCCCACGCCTTTTTGTTTGGCGAAAAAAACAGGTATCCAGTAGATGTAATTGCCATAGAGGATTGCAAAATTCTTTTTATACCTAAAGCAGAAGTTGTTAGGCTACTCCAACGCAATGCCACCATACTTAGTAACTACCTTAATGCCATTTCCAACAGGGCACAATTCCTATCGTCGAAGCTGTGGTTTCTCTCCTTTAGAACCATAAAGGAAAAGGTAGCCCATTACCTTTTAACCATTGCGCGTAGCGAGAGTAAAACAACCATAACCCTACCCAAATCGCATCAGGAGCTATCGGAATTTTTTGGGGTAACCAGACCATCGTTGGCCCGAGTATTTGCCGAGATGCAAGATGAAGGCATCATTACCGTGAACAGGAGGGAGATATCAATAGTAGATCGGCAAAAGCTAATTGCAATGATTAAGTAAAATGTGCTAAATTTGATTACAACCCAACAACCGGCATATGGCTAACTACATTGCATTCCTAAGGGGAATAAATGTTGGTGGACAAAAAATAATTACCATGGAGCGATTACGGCAGCAATTCTCCTCTATGGGATTCACCAACGTATCGAGTTACATACAGAGTGGAAACATTCTATTCAGCAGCTCTGAAACCAACAGGCAATTACTAACCAGCACAATAGAGCAGAATCTTAGTAACGCCTTTGGATTCTATATTTCAACAATAATTAGAACTATAGATGAGCTTAATGCCATACTAAGTGATACCGCTTTTAGTAACTGCGATAAGGAAACTACCAAGCAGTACATCGCATTTTTTCAGGAAGAACCGAAAAAGCCGCTTAGCATCCCCTTCTTTTCCCCGACCAAAGACCTTGAAGTGGTTAAAATTACCCGTACCGAAGCATACATTGTAAGCCATTTGGTAAAAGGGAGGTATGGATTTCCTAACAATTTTCTTGAAAAAGAGCTAGATATTGTTGCTACAACGCGCAACTGGAATACTCTTGACAAAATAATTAAATAGCCAACAACAACATGAAAGCCCTGCTTATTATTGATATGCAGATAGGTATTTTTGGCCCAAACAGTTCCAACATCCCTAATGCAGAGCCGCTACTACATAACACCAATAGGCTTATTGAAAAAGCAAAACACACAAATACGCCAATAATTGTGGTTCAACACCAATCCAGTAAAGGAGGATTACTTGAATTTGGTTCCGATAACTGGAAAATACACCCACAGTTAAACTTAAATAACCCAGCGCTACTTATATACAAGGATAAAGGGAGCGCATTTCATGGCACAACTTTACACAAAGAGCTTACCGATAGAGAGATTACAGACCTTATAATATGCGGGTTACAAACTGAGTACTGCATTGACTCAACCTGCCGAAATGCATATACACTGGGGTATAATGTTACTCTGGTTAAGGATGGGCACGGAACGTTAAACTACAATCATTTACCTGCAAACAAGATTATTGAGCACCACAACATTGTGCTAAGCGACTATTTTCCAGTTGTTAATACCAACGAAATAGCCATGTAGTTTAGAATTAGAGAGGAACTACTCGGTAATTACAAAAACCTCCTCGTTAGGTTTTTTCATAAGATACTGCTCTCTGGCAAATTTCTCAAGGTTCTCGTCGTTAGTTCTTAGCTCGTAGAGCTTTTTCCTATCCGACTCAATTTTCTCCAAATAGTACTCCTTCTCCTTCTCCATGTTGCGTATTTGGTTGATCTTAGAAACAAGGTCAATCCAGTTGCTCCTATCAAAAATTAGCATCCACACGCCAAACACAACCGCAGTTAGTATAAACTTATTCCTAATCCACGGCAAAACAACTCGCCAAATTGCAGAACCTTTCATTATTGGTATCGGGTAACAGATTGTAAAACAGAATAGGACTCACACAAAAATAGGGTATCAACCTCCAGTCATTAGGTGAATCACCTCTACGTTATCGCCCTCGGCAACGTTAGTAACAGGGTAATCCTCCTTTTTAATAACCACACCATTATGCTTAACAAAAAGCATTTTGTAAGTGAAGCTCTTTAGTGCTAACAACTCTTCAATAGATATTGTGGGCTGATTCAAATCAAGCTCTTCGGCTCTATTGTTAAGGGTTATTTTCATTTCCAAAATATTTTGAGAGTAACAAACTAACCACAACATTTGCCTGTTGCGAGGCGCAAATGCCTACTCGTGGGGCAATTGGGGGCAAATTAACAGAAACCTCCGAAACGCCATCGCCACAAAGATACAAATTTCCCATTTCCCGAACAGCCATAGTGTTGGAGTTCCCCCAACCAGCCATTCCATTTCCTACTACAAGCGGAATGGAAGGAAAAGTAGAAGCAAACAGCTCAATTAACACCCTCTTCATCTCGGCAACATCAAACGCCTCAACCATAACATCAACAGTGGGGTATATTACAGGGATATTCTGCGACGTAAGGTGCAAGTTATGTATCTCTACTGTAACCTCGGGTCTTATTCTAAGCAAATTCTCCTTTAGCGCTTCAACTTTATAGCGCCCCAGCTGATCGGCAAAGTAGAACTGCCGGTTAAGATTCGACTCGGACACCACATCAAAATCGGCAATAATAAGTCGGCCAACGCCAGCCCTAACTAGAGCTTGAGCAATATTGCTACCCAATCCACCAGCACCCGCAATTCCCACTGTGTAGTGAGAAAGTATGGACTTAATTTCATCAAAAGTTGGCATTGCTATACACTATTAATTAAAAGGTTGCACAAAAAACTACTCAACGTAAACCTTATCCATAAATCCAAGAAACGAACGGGTTCCCCCGCCTATGGCAATCTGGGTTAGCACACGCTCATCTGATGGCTTAAAGCGGGAACCAAACAACGCCTTCACGTTAGGAATGTCCAGCATTGCTGAGCAAAGCGGTGTTGATGGGCCCAACATGTAAACCGCACACACAGGTCTTACCATTGCCAGCAATGCCCCAAGGGTACCATTAAAAATTGTGGTTGATGTAACTATTAACGCATCGGCTGCAGCAAGGTACTCCTGTTGTTTGGCCAGGGGAAGCACCGGTTTTTCGGATTCGTCCAAATCAAAAACATCAACAGCAAGGCCCGCATCAGTAAACTTCTTAACCAACGAACCAAAATACCCCACCATGGCAATCCTGCTGAAGCGGGCAAAGGCGATGGCATCAAAAATATCGCCACTGCTAGCTGGTAGCGTGTAGTTTGCACAAGCATTAATCCATGCACACACCAAAATGCGATGGGAGATAATCCCAAAATTGGGTGCGCTAAGCATAGATTTATCGGGTACAACCTCGGTACCAAGAGTAGCACACACACCTATATTCCCATTGGTTAGCACAACGGCCACATACTTATCGCCGCAAACCAGCCGTTGTAGTAGGTGCTCTGAGAAAGGGTATTCTTGCCAAAGCTGCTGCAGTATATCGGTTGATTCAAACTTCATTTGCTACGCTTTAGGCTCAAATATAGCATGGAAAGGTGGTTGTACAGTAAAAAGAGGGGTATATTTTAATCATTTCAAAGTTCCAAACCCAATATTACTTTGTATCCCTTAAAGCTGACTAGCATCAGGTTTTTATTAAATGGAGAGTGATATATTTGCACCTATCCACAAGTACCCCATGCAAAACCGACTAATTGAGCGCCTACAGTACGCGCTGCGAAAAACGGAACTACTAGAGCTAACCGCGGCCCTTGAGCAGGAAGGCTGCACGCTGGAACAGCTACTTAGCATTATAAAAAACGAAAAGAATCCGGTGGCATTTCATGCCGCTTGGGTAATTGAGAACATGGTTATGCCCAACCCCGAAAAGCACATAGCTATTTTGCCATTGCTTAGCAATGAGTTTATAGAAACAACCAACGATAGCGTTCAGCGTCACTTTGCAAAAATTCTATCCCACCTGCTAACACTGGCACACAAAGGGCAACTTGGTAACGCTGCCATTAAGCGGGTTAACGCCATAGATACAGACCCAATTATAGAGCGGTGCATTGAGCTAATATCCAACCCACAAACCAAAATTGCTGTTGCAGCTCATTGTATTGATATTATTTACACCCTATCGCATAGGGTTGACTGGCTGCAACAGGAACTCCCGTTTATACTCGAGTCGCAAATAAGCATAGGTTCGGCAGGAATACAATCCCGTTGCCGTAACATAC
>DHVO01000225.1 GCA_002412705.1 Bacteroidales bacterium UBA5206
CAACAAACAAGTTTTTACAAACTATGTCGTAAGGCACATAGGGTTTTTGTGTAAAGTAAAGCTCTTGGTAAACCGCATCGAAAACCAAATAAAAGTCCAGTTCCTCCGCTAGTTCAACCATACGAAGCACATCGGCCTTACTCCATACCTTACCAAAGGGATTGCCCGGGCTACTAAGAAAAACCAACTTTACACGATGCTCTTTTATGGTTGTTAAAAGGGCCTCCTCATTAAAACTATAGCTATCGGCCAGTGGAATGGAGTGATATGAATTCCCAAAGATGGCGGGAAGCTGAACATAACTTTCATACGCAGGCTCAAACGACGCCACGGCAAAACCCTTACCCAAAATTTTCTGCAAATAGGTGAATACCAAAGAAAGACCCTCGGTGGCACCTTGCACAACAAGCAGGTTATCGCGATTTACGGAGTGCTTATGCGCTATAATGCTAAGCAAATCGGGGTTACCAACACCTGGAGCGTACTGATGTACAGGTTGGGTTGACACGGCTTGCAGTATTTCAACAAGTTGCTGCGGAGGCTGAAAGCCAGGAATTCCCTGTGCTAGGTTTATTCCTCCGCGACTCTTTACCATGTTGCTAAAATGGCTTATGTATGAGCCCGAAGGCTTGTTGTAGGTTTTCATAATTCGATTAAACGATAATAATAGAACACAAATAGAACGGATTTTACGGATTAACGCAAATTAGAGGTGATGACACGAGCCCCTATTTCGCCTAGCCTGAAAAGTATTAACAACGAAAACTTGACCATTTCGGTGCCAAACCAAACAAATCGCCACATGATTATGTGGCGCTACATAATTGCTATTGGCAACGGTTCTGGCAGTTTATATCTCCCATTTCGTTTTTCATTTCATCTCGCTCCATCCACGTCCTCTACTTCCTTCTCTTTTTATGTCACCCCGCTGGGGTTGAAGAAGATAACCACATATAACACAGTCATTCCGATAACTTCTGCTAACTTCTATCTTCCTCCACTTCATCAAACTTCCTCCAATTCTAATAGAACACAAATAACACAGAAATTACAGATGAACACAGATAATCAAATTATTCCGCTAACTTCCGACTAACTTCTATCTTCTTCCTCTTCCTCAAACACCCTCCAATTTAATAGAACACAGATTTTCCAGAGGAACACAAAGTAAGAGAAATCATTCCGCTAACTCCCGACTAACTTCATCTTCCTCCTCTCCCCCAAGGAACCCACGCACCCACAAGAGCAGGAATGCCAACATTTACAATCCATAACAGCATTGCAGCAAGAGCAACAACAGCTGTGTTTGGCGTAATCATACCAACAAAAAGAATGGAGAAACCTGCACGTACACCCGCTTCGGACCATGCAAATGTTGGAATTGCGCTGGAGAACAAATAGGTTAGCCAAATTGCAGCGTACAAAAGATGTAAAGGAGCAACAACATCAAGAGCCATCAGCATCAAAAGGAATTGCGTTGAAAAAACAAAGTACCTTACAAGGCTCAACCCAACAGAAATGGCAATTACCTTTTTGCTGTGTGCAAATATTTGAGGAGAGCTACCAACCCATTTTTTTGCATAAGGGATTTTTACTATTAACCGAAACAAAGCGTTTGGCGCAATTACAACAAGTAAAACCGATGCAACCCAAAATATCACTAGTAAGGAAATGGCGATATTGCTAACAAAAATATTGCCTGGAAGCATTAACCCTGCGTACAACCAAACAACTACACCCACAACACCAAAAGAAACCGTTGCTAGTTGCTGAGACAATGCGCACCAAGCAGCGGCATATACACCTCGCGCCCTATGCTGCGGGAGAAGCAGAGCCGCCCTTCCAACAGGTTCGCCAACCCTATTGGGCGTAAGCTGACCTGCGGCAACACCGTACCAAACCGATTTCCAGCTATCCATAATACTCAATGGCTGAACTTCGGCCACAACCACTTTCCACTTTAGCGCCTCAAAAAACCAAGAAATGGGCATAAGTAGTGTAACTACAAGAAGCACCCCCCAGTGTGAACGTTCAAGCAGTTCACTAAAAGAGAAGTGCTTATCGGCACCAAATATCTTATAGGCAACAATAAGATAAACTGCCACACCAATTATTGCTCGGAGGTATTTAACTACAACAGTTTTCAACTCAGCAGATGTTATTATGCGAAGGTAGAAAAAATAGGACGTTGATTGCCCCTTACTTTAACAAAAGGCAACAAAAACGATGCGTTAACGAGCACAAAAAGATCAAAAAACATGAGTTCCCCTCGGAATCCAATATTCAGACTATCTTTGCACAAAAGAATAAAACATGCCAGCAGTACGCCCAAAGAAACAGCTAGGACAGCACTTCCTAAACGACGAAAACATTGCCCTTAAAATTGTAGAAAGCCTTGAAGGAGATCAAGCAGACAGCATACTAGAGATTGGCCCAGGAATGGGCGTTCTAACGAAACATCTTCTACCAAAATACGGCAGCAAATTCTACGCAGCAGAGATCGATAACGAGTCGGTTACTTATCTAAACAGCCAGTACCCAGCACTTACCCCCAACTTAATTAGTGGCGATTTTTTGCGCATGCGCCTCGACACCCAGTTTACTGGGAAACTTGCCATTATTGGGAACTTCCCATACAACATATCGTCCCAAATTTTCTTTAAGGTACTTGAGAACAAGGAGATGATACCCGAAGTAGTAGGGATGATACAGAAAGAGGTTGCGCAACGACTAGCCGAAAAGCCAGGAACAAAAACATACGGAATACTTAGCGTACTGCTACAAGCATACTACGACATTACCTACCTGTTTACTGTAAACGAGAACGTGTTTACTCCACCCCCTAAGGTTAAATCGGCAGTAATTAGGCTAACGCGCAACAGCACTCAAAAACTGGCTTGCGACGAAAAGCTATTTGTAAGGGTGGTAAAAGCCGCATTTAACCAGAGGCGAAAAACGTTGAGAAACTCTTTAAAATCGGGATTCGGAGTAATCAACATACAATCCACAATGCTTGACTTAAGACCAGAACGACTTAGCGTTGAGCAGTTTGTAGAGCTAACCAATTCGGTTGAAGCAGCGCTAAACAACCAACAGGCTTAGGTTAAACCTAAGCCTTTGTGTTTATAGCCTCTACTGGGCTTAACTTTGATGCCGACCACGCTGGAGCAAAACCCGAAATGATACCAATAATAGCCGAGATGGTTAATCCAAGAACAATATTCCCTCCAGAAAGGCTTATTGAGAATTCGGTAAAGTTGCTCACCAGTACGGTCATAAGAAATATCAAAAGTAAACCAATAGTACCGCCAAGTACAGAAAGTAGCACCGACTCGTAAAGGAATTGCAGCAGAATAAAGTAGTTCTTAGCCCCAAGCGCCTTCTGTATGCCAATTATGCTTGTACGCTCCTTTACCGATACAAACATGATGTTTGCAATTCCAAAGCCACCAACAAGAATTGAGAAACCGCCAATAATCCATCCCGCTAGGTCTATCATCTTAAAAATACCATCAACCTGCTGCTTAATCATGCTAAGCTCGTTAAGTGAGAAATCATCCTCATCCAAAGGCTTTAAGCTATGAGCGGAGCGAAGAATACCTTTAACCTCATCCATCAAATCATCTACAGCAATACCATCAATGGCCTTAATCATGATGTTTGTTCCTGTGCGACGAAAATCGACCTGTGTTTTAGCAAAACCAATGGGCACAACAATGGCATCATCGAGAGAGTTCTCTACCATTGCCGACTTTCCCTCCTTTTTAAAAACGCCAATAATTTCAACTTTTTGCCCCTTAACCTTTAGGTATTTCCCAACAGGATCGTTACCATCGAACAGCTCATCAACAAGGGTAGAACCAATTACAGCCACATTCCTTCCTGCATTGAGCTCAAATGGAGAAAGGTACCTCCCCTTTTCCAAATCGAACACCCTTATTCGCTCAAAATCGGAGCTAACTGCGGTAACAAAAATTTCGGGTTTGGACCTATCGGAATACTTTAACGATGCCCTGTAGTTAAGGAAAAAAGAGGCCGCCTCTGCAAGGTTACTGTTTGACCTAATAGCCTCTAGATCGTCAAGATTTGGCTGAGGTCTATTTATGTACTTCCACCAAGGAAAGTCCATTCCGCCAATCCAAGGCCACTTATTAACATAAACCACATTATCGCCTAAGGATTGAATGCTTTCCCTAACATTCTTTTCCATGCTATCGAGAATGGTAAACACTGTAATAATTGCAAAAATACCGATGGTAACACCCAGCAGCGAAAGGAAAGTACGCATTTTGTTGGCCCAAATAGCATTGTATGCAAAAAGTAAGCTCTCCCTAATAAGTTTTATAAGGATAATAACAGATTTAAGCGCTCTCATAAGCAGGGCAATCAGATGATTTAATGTACTAGTTAAATAAGGCTCAACTTTTCACCTTAACATGCAAGATAAAAAAGCAGTATGGTCAAAAATAGAAATTTTCGGGTACAGTGTGCCGTAAGTGCCGTTAACAATAGCTAAAAAAATGAACTAATGAAGACAAAAGAGCAACGAGGATGTGCTCAAAATTGGCTCAGAAAAAATTGTACATATTTTTGTAATTTAGAAGCCAATGATAAATGCAAATTCAGATGATTTAGCCATTTTTGCAAAAGTATTTTTCAAAAATGACACAGAATAGCAAACCATTCACAATCAGCTGTAAAAATGAAACAGATTAAAACCGCCCTAATCTCAGTTTACTACAAGGACCATTTAGATGTAATTGTAAAAGCCCTTGGCCAGCTAAATATTGAAATTTACTCAACCGGAGGAACGTTAAAATTTATTGAGGATTGTGGAGTAAAAGCTATTCCTGTTGAAAACCTAACCGGCTACCCATCCATTCTAGGAGGAAGAGTAAAAACCCTTCACCCAAAAATTTTTGGAGGGATACTCGCAAGAAGAGCCAATGAGAACGACCTTTTTCAGCTACAAGAGTACCAAATCCCCGAAATAGATTTAGTTATTGTTGATCTTTACCCTTTTGAGGAGACCGTAGCTTCGGGGGCAACAGAATCGGAGATAATAGAAAAAATTGATATAGGCGGAATATCACTAATAAGAGCTGCGGCAAAAAACTTTAACGACGTGCTAATTGTAGCCTCCCGCAACCAGTACCAAGACCTTATTGATTTGCTAGAAACCCAAAAGGGTGAGACCAGCATTGAGGATAGGAAGTACTTTGCAGCACAGGCATTCAACGTTAGCTCACACTACGACTCGGCAATATTCAGCTACTTTAACCAAGAGTTCCCTGCACCAGCCTTTAAGCAAAGCGTACAAGGCGTAAAACCTCTTCGTTACGGCGAAAACCCTCACCAAAAGGGTGTGTTTTACGGCGATTTTAGCGCACTTTTCGAGCAGCTACATGGCAAGGAGATATCGTACAACAACCTGTTAGACATTGACGCTGCCGTATCGCTAATCCACGAGTTTACCGATGAGCCAACAGTTGCAATACTTAAGCACAACAACGCTTGCGGGTTAGCCAGCCGCACAACCCTTGCTCAGGCTTGGAGAGATGCTCTTGCAGGAGATCCTGTATCGGCATTTGGAGGCGTGGTAATAGCCAACAGGCCTATTGACAAGGAGACCGCTGAAGAGATGAATAAGATTTTCTTTGAGGTTGTTATTGCGCCAAGCTACGCCGCCGAAGCGCTACCTGTGCTTACCAGCAAAAAGAATCGCATCATCCTAATTCAGAAACAAAACGAGCTACCACAATACCAATATCGCACGTTGCTAAACGGAGCCTTAGTGCAGGAGCGCGACAGCTCTGTCCAATTGCCCAGCGATATGAAACCTGCTACAAACAAAGTACCTACTCAACAGGAGCTTGACGACCTAGCCTTTGCTAACAAGCTTGTTAAGCACTCCAAGTCCAACGCCATTGTTCTGGCTAAGAACCGCCAGCTAATTGCAAGCGGAGTTGGCCAAACATCGAGGATTGACGCCCTTAAGCACGCCATTGAAAAAGCATCAACCTTTGGCTTTGACCTTAACGGTGCTGTTATGGCCTCTGATGCCTTTTTCCCCTTTGCCGACAGCGTTGAAACAGCCCACAAAGCAGGCATTACAGCTGTGGTGCAACCTGGAGGCTCTATCAACGACAAGGATAGCATTGAGTACTGCAACCAGAATGGAGTAGCAATGGTATTTACAGGAGTAAGACATTTTAAACACTAGAACCACTCAGATAACAATATAATACTGCAGGATATGGGAATGTTTTCTTTCTTCACACAGGAGCTAGCCATCGACCTAGGAACAGCAAACACAATCATTATATATAACGATAAGGTTGTTGTTGACGAACCTTCGATAGTAGCCATCGACCAAGCCAGCGGGAAGCTAATTGCAATTGGCGAAAAAGCACGCCAAATGCACGGCAAAACCCACGAGCATATTAAAACCATCAGACCCCTTCGCGATGGTGTTATTGCCGACTTTAACGCAGCCGAGCAGATGATTAGGGGAATGATAAAGATGATAAACACCAAAAATCGCATCTTCACCCCATCGCTCCGCATGGTGGTTTGTATCCCAAGTGGAAGCACCGAGGTTGAGATTCGTGCGGTTAGGGACTCATCGGAGCATGCTGGTGGCCGCGATGTTTACATGATATACGAACCAATGGCAGCATCGTTAGGTATAGGTATTGACGTGGAAGCGCCAGAAGGAAGCATGGTGGTTGACATAGGAGGAGGTACCACCGAGATTGCAGTAATTGCACTTGGCGGCATTGTGTGCAACAAATCTATCCGTATTGCGGGGGATGGCTTTACTGCTGATATACAGGCATACATGCGCCATCAGCACAACATCAAAATTGGTGAAAGAACTGCCGAGGACATTAAAATTGCCGTAGGCTCTGCCCTTCCCGATTTGGAGAACCCACCTGCCGACTTCATCGTTCGTGGGCCAAACCTAATGACTGCGCTACCCATTGAAGTACCCGTTTCCTACCAAGAAATTGCGCACTGCTTAGACAAATCAATTTCTAAAATTGAAACTGCAATTCTTGGCGTACTGGAGCAAACCCCACCTGAGCTTTACGCCGATATTGTACAAAAGGGTATTTACCTAGCAGGTGGAGGAGCGTTACTTAGAGGTTTAGACAAACGACTTACCGACAAGATTAACATTCCGTTCCATGTTGCAGAAGATCCGCTACATGCTGTTGCCAGAGGAACTGGTATTGCCCTAAAGAATGTGGACAAGTTCCCATTCCTAATGAGATAATAAGTCTAAACCATAATAGCGTTTTGCCAAAATGAATAGCCTCATCCGATTTTTATCAAGATACCAGTACGTACTGCTCTTTCTAGTTCTCGAAGGCACATCATTATGGCTACTTGCAGCAAACGGACACTACCAAAGAGCATTCTTTGGTAGTTTTGTCCGCAGCATATCGGGATTTGTTTACAGCCAAACCGATAAGCTAGACCAATACCTAGAGCTAAGGCAAAGCAACCTTAATCTTGCAGCAGAAAACATTACCCTTAGAAATGAGGTTGCCCGACTAAGCTACGCTCTTAATGAGTACGAGCACTCGCCAAGGATTGACTCTTTGAATGGAGTTAAGTATAAGTTTATAAAAGCCAAGCTGGTTAACAACTCGGTAAACAAGCAGCACAACTTTCTAACCCTAAATGTTGGAAAAAAGCATGGCATAGAACCCGAAATGGGTGTTATCTCCAATAACGGAGTGGTTGGAATTGTTGCAGCCGTATCGGAGAACTACTGCACAGTAATCTCTCTGCTAAATATCGATTTAAAGATATCGGCAAAGCTTCAAAGAACAGGGTATTTTGGCTCACTTTACTGGGATGGAGTAAACTACAGACAGGTAGTGCTAAGCGACATCCCCCAACACGTGCAGCTAACAGCTGGCGATACTGTAGTTACAAGTGGCTACTCGGCTATATTTCCGCCCAACATCCCTTTGGGTATTGTTGAGGAGTTCTCGAATACAGGAGGTAACTTTTTTACAGTTAAGGTCAACCTTATTAGCGATTTTAAGCGGCTGGACTACGTTACTGTAATACAAAACATCCAGGACGAGGAACGCTTTACATTAGAAAACACCGATAAGAATGGTTAAGGACTACTCAAAATACGTAATTCTATTCATTACGCTTATTACCGTTCAGCTACTGGTATTTAACAATATCCAGTTTAGTGGATACGTAAACCCTTACGTTTACGTGCTATTTATTCTGCTACTGCCATACAAAATATCGGGTTGGGTACTACTTGTTCTTGGGTTTATTACGGGTTTTTCCATCGATGCGTTTAACAACACCCTTGGAATGCACTCGTCGGCAACTCTACTCATGGCATTTGTTAGGCCCTATGTGCTAAACCGTTTTGCATCAAGAGATAACTCCGACAAAACAGGCATTCCAAACATAGCAAACAATGGTTTCAACTGGTTTGTGCAGTACACCATCCTAATGGTGCTTATTCATCACTTTGCTCTATTTTACTTAGAAGCGTTTACCTTTTCACACTTTTTTGTCACACTAGGAAGAACATTACTTAGCACAATATTCTCATCAGCAGTAATTATCCTTAGCCAATTCTTTGTATTCCGAAACTAAAAAAGCGTTAACGTGCCTTTAAATATCTCCACCGATAAAAAGTTTATTATTGCTGGCATAATGGCACTAGTGTTTGTGGTCATTATTGTAAAGCTATTCCTGCTCCAGGTTATTGACCCCAGCTACAAGTTATCGGCCAGTAACAACGTGCTAAGGTATGTTACGCAATACCCTGCCCGAGGGCTTATTTACGATCGTAATGGAGAGCTATTGGTATACAACCAAGCTGCTTACGACCTTATGGTTGCCCCTAACCAGCTATCGAAGTTCGACTCAACCGACTTTTGTAACATTCTGGGCATAACCATGGAATCGCTTGAGAAAGGGTTAAAAGATGCAAAACGATACTCCTACTACAAACCTTCCATATTCTTAAAGCAGATATCGGCAGAAACATACGCCGTGCTTCAGGAGAAGCTATTTAAATTCCCTGGGTTCTACGTTCAACCGCGTACCCTAAGGACGTACCCCAGAAAAACAGCGGGACACCTGCTTGGTTATGTTGGCGAGGTTGACGAGAACATAATGAAATCGAACCCATACTACCAATTGGGCGACTACCTTGGCATTAGTGGACTAGAAAAATCGTACGAAGAGGAACTACGTGGAAGAAAAGGGGTGAGCATTTACTTAGTTGATGTTCATAACAGGATAAAAGGATCGTACGCCGATGGCAAGTACGACTCTACAGCGGTTCTTGGCAAAGACATTACCAGCACACTGGATGCTGATTTGCAGGAATATGGCGAGCAGCTTATGCGCAACAAGCTGGGTAGCGTTGTTGCAATAGAGCCAGCAACAGGAGAAGTGCTAGCCATGATTTCCAGTCCAACCTACGATCCAGATCTGCTTGTTGGACGAGCCAGAACAACAAACTACCGTACCCTGCAGGCCGATACGCTAAACCCGCTGTTCAACCGCTCCATAATGGCACTTTACCCTCCAGGCTCTACATTCAAAATTGTTAATGCGCTTATAGGTTTGGAGGAAGGGATAGTTGCCCCAACAACCAAATATTCATGCGATGGAGGCTACAGGGTTGGGCGGGGAGTAGGTTGCCACTCTCACCCCTCACCACTAGACCTGGTGCACGCCATACAGGCATCGTGCAACACCTACTTTTGCCATGTATTCAGGAATATACTTGACAACTCAGCATACAAATCAATAGAGGTTGGATTTACAAAATGGAAAGGGCACGTAGAGTCGTTTGGTTTTGGCAATAAACTTAACATTGACCTTCCCAACGAGTTGAGGGGAATTGTGCCCTCAATTAGCTTTTACGATCGCTACTTTAGAAAGGGAGGTTGGAGCTCACTAACCATTATTTCACTCTCCATTGGACAAGGAGAGCTTGGTACCACACCCTTGCAAATGGCCAATATGACCGCAGCCATTGCCAACAGAGGATACTACTATACCCCTCATGTTGTAAAAAAAGTGGGTAACGATACTATTGTTGACTCACGTTTCAAGATAAAGCACTACACATCGGTTGATTCCACTTGGTTTGGCTACCTTGTTGATGGCATGGACTTAGCAGTAAATGGTGCTCCAGGAAGCGGAAGCACAGCAAGAATTGCAGCGATAGATGGCATAACCGTTTGTGGCAAAACGGGTACCGCCCAAAACCCTCATGGCAACGACCATTCGGTGTTTGTAGCTTTTGCCCCTAAGGAGAACCCCAAGATAGCCATTGCGGTTTACGTTGAGAATGCCGGCTTTGGAGCCACATGGGCTGCTCCTATTGCCAGTTTAATGATAGAGAAATACCTAAAGGACTCCATTGCTCCAAATCGCATTTGGCTTGAGCAAAGAATGTTAGATGCTGTAATCCTAGACCGACGTGCAAAGAAAAAATAGCATATGGCAAGGCCTCGACTGGCCAACAGTTTTTATCTACCTTATCCTAGTTTTTATGGGATGGGCAAATATCTATGCGGCAGTTTATAGCGAGGAGCATAGCAGCATTTTTGATTTTACACAGCGGTATGGAATGCAGCTGGTATGGATTGGAGCAGCAGTTGTACTTGCACTGCTAGTTATGGCAATGGATAGCCGCTTTTACTTTGTTTTTGCCAACTTTATATACGCAGCCATGATATTGCTGCTGATAACGGCCCTCCTTTTTGGAACGGAAGTTAATGGCTCAAAATCGTGGATACAAATGGGGCCCATAAGAATACAGCCTGCCGAGTTTGCCAAATTTGCCACAGCCTTAGCATTAGCAAAGCTTATGAGCAAATACGGATTTAAGATACATCAGTTTAAATCACTAGTAACCATTGCCCTAATAACCCTAACCCCAGCGGCACTTATACTACTGCAAAACGACACAGGTTCGGCACTGGTTTACTCTGCGTTTATTCTTGTTCTTTACAGGGAAGGGTTAACAGGCTGGATACTTGTATTTATGGGCTTTATGGTGCTTCTTTTTATTTTGGTTCTAGTTTATAGCATCCCCGTTATACTTGTGTTGCTGTTTGCTCTCACCCTAATCCTTTTCGTTTTTATTGGAGGGCGCTACCGCGATGCAATCCGATTTGGAGCGGGAGTTGTTGGAATTGGTTTGGTTATTTATGCAGCATCGGAGTTCTTAAACCTAAATTTATCGTGGTACTATTACCTTTTACTACCGCTAGCCATAGGAATTCCCATAGCTATTGTTTACGCTTTTATAAACAGGCTTAGATACATATACCTTTTAGTTCTTTTCACCTTAACGGGAGTGTTCTTTAGCTTCTCTGTAGATTACGTATTCCATAATATACTAGATACCCACCACCAGAAACGTATAAACGACCTTTTGGGCATTGAATCCGATCCGTTAGGATGGGGCTACAATGTAAACCAATCGAAAATTGCCATTGGCTCTGGAGGTTTTTGGGGCAAAGGCTACCTTAAGGGGACTCAAACAAAGTTCAACTTTGTTCCAGAGCAGAGCACCGACTTTATTTTCTGCACAGTTGGCGAAGAGTGGGGTTTTGTGGGGACAACGGTTGTTGTATCGCTCTTTTTATTACTTCTAATAAGGATAATTCGAGTTGCAGAGCGGCAACGAGAGTCCTTTGCACGAATTTATGGGTATGGGGTTGCATCCATTCTGTTTTTTCACATCGCAGTAAACGTTGGGATGACCATTGGGCTTTTCCCCGTAATTGGAATCCCATTACCATTCTTTAGCTACGGAGGCTCCTCGCTTTGGGCGTTCACAGTGCTGCTATTCATTCTGCTTAAGTTGGACTCCACAAGGCTCGGGTAGCATATCGGCCGTAAATCCTACGGGATACACCTTAAACTCATTGGCAACAAAACGAATCATTTCTGGGAACATGGCACAAAAGTGGCTCTCAAAATCAGCATAGTGCTGATTCAAAACTGCCATAGAGTATAGCGTTTCGCTTGGCAAGGAGGTAGCACTGCTCATTATTTCTAAAGCACGCTGCAATCCTTCCGTTGTACGATAGGAGTATAACCTATTGCTCTGAATAAGAAATGGTAAAAAGCGTTTTACCTCAACAGGAAGTAATCTGTAGTTTTGCACCATTTGGTAGTAGAACCCCCTTGTAAACCCTCTTAGGGGGAAAGGTGAAAAGTTGCTCCAATTTGATGCAAGAAGATGATCGTAAAAAACATCAACAACTACACCAGCATACTTACCATAACCGCTACGTAAAAGGCGCTTGCTTTCGGCAGTGGCCAAATGGTTATCGGTAAATGAGTCAATTGCCCGGTGCATAAGAATTCCCTTTTGCACATCGGGAGGGTAATGGGTAAAGGCTTTCCCCTTTACATGATCGCCAATAAAATTGCCCAAACGAACATGTACATTGTCTCCAGAAAGATATAGATGCGCTAGGAAGTTCATTAAGTTCTATTGATTGTTAAAACAGCAGAAAGGCGCTAACAAAAGTATCCCTTTACTTGGCAGCGTACAGAAGCTCATCGGGGCCACCGGGTACATGGCGCATAAGAGACATATGCTCCCCATCCCAAACAGCATAGGTAAAGTTAACAATCCAATCGCCAAGCACCGTTAAGTGCGAGTTGGGCTGTAGCTCATAAACAATGGGTGAGTGCCAATGCCCAAACACAAAGTGATCGAAATGCCGCTGTTGTAGTTCAAGCCTAGTAAACTTAGTTATAAGCTCATCCTCGCCTCGAAACTGGTGCGATATATTCTTTGAGTAGCGGCTACTAACGGACCAGCTGTTGCCAAGCCAAAGAGAAAAGTTTGGGTGCAATCGGGAAAACAGCCACTGCAACGATTTGTTGGTGAATATCCACTTAAGGGTTTTATAGCCAAAATCGCCAGGACCAAGGCCATCGCCATGCGCGATAAAAAACTTTTTCCCGTCCCACTCGCGCACAACCTCATGGGTATGAAGCGTTACTCCCAGCTCTGTTGGGAAGTAATCGTACATCCATATATCGTGGTTCCCAGTAAAGAAGTGTACAGGAATGCCAGAGTCCACAATCTCGGCCACCTTGCCAAGAAAACGAGTAAACCCCTTAGGTACAATACGTTTATACTCGTACCAAAAATCAAAAATGTCGCCCACAAGAAAAATTTCGGCAGCATCGTGCCTCACTGACTCGAGCCACTCAACAAGGCGTTTCTCTCTGGGCAAGCTCTCCAATGCATTTGGGAGTCCCAAATGCATATCGGAGGCAAAGTATATTTTTTTATTGCTGGTCAATGCTAGTTAAGAAGTGAGTTTAACTTTTTAACAAGTTCTTGCCCATAAAGGTTCTTTCCTACTATATCAAAATTTTTGTCGATAAGGTAATTGGAAGGTATCTGGCTCACGTTGTAAACGCTTGCTGCGTAGGAACCATTGGGGTTAAGCTCACTCACATTAATCCAAGGAAGGTTTCCTGCTTCAATTGCAGCAACCCACTCCTCCTTACTTCTATCTAGGGATACTTGGTAAATCTCAAACCCTTTTCCCTTAAACTTGTTGTAAACATTTAGCAGCTCACGATTATCGAGCATGCTAGACTGGCTCCACGAAGCCCAGAAATCGAGTAGAATTACCTTACCCTTTAGAGAGGATAACGCAACTGTATCGCCCTTTGGGGTGGGCAAACTTATTTCGGGAAGAGTAGCCTCGGCGCTCTGAATGAGCTGCGAAACTTTATGTCCAGAAATAAGCTTTTGAATGCGGCCAATATCAGCAAGCATTCCCTTTGTGTAATCGGACTCAGGGTATAGAGCCATCATAGATGAGGCTACAGCTTTGTATATTATCAAATCCTCACTCCTATCGAACAAGTAGCTTTGATCGTTAAACTTTTGGTAAACAGCCATAACACTAGCCTTTGATGTGGAGTTTTTCCATATAAAGCGGGTGTTAAAAACACGCTGGCTATCCACTAGTGCACTCATTTTACCAAAAAGTTCTGTCTTAAGCGCACGGTCCTGCGATAGAAGGTAAATACGCTGAAGAGAATCGTACTGCTTACGGGTTTTAGAAAGTTCGTCAACAAGTGTTAGCACCTTTTCCGACTCCTGAGAGCCAGCCACGGTGTAACCAGAAATACGCTCGTTGCCCATTTTAATATCAACCACAACCTCATCGCCCTGCTGGGTTAATAGGGTTACAGCCCCCTTAGTTCCAAAGTTCAACACATAGAATGTGGGCTCAGCTGGTTGAACAACCCTAAAACGAAGCTTTGATGACCCCTTGTCGTAATCTGTTGAGTCAACAACTTCCTTGCCCGAGAAGCTAAGCTTTTCAAGGTAAACCCAGCCATCCGAAGGCATTTCAAAGTTGGCAACTATGGTAGTTTTTGGCATTTTGTTACAAGCGTTAATCGCAAAGGCTATTGCAATACTAAGCGTTACAACTATTGGTCTGAAAATCAGTTTTGATTGATTAGTCATGTTGCGAGTTATTCGTTTTCTTGTTTTTTAATACGGAACACAAATTTAATTAATAGTCCGAATAAATTAATGCCCAATAGCCAATCAACCCTTAAAGTATGTCAAAAAACACATAGGCTATTACAAATTAGGGCATTAGCTTGACCAGCTCATCGCGAAGCTTCTTCCCGTAAAGATTTACACCACGGATGGTTCCCCAGCGATCTATTAGGTAGTTGGTTGGCACCGACGATACCCTAAGCGTATCAACAATAGGCGATTGCCACTGCTTAAAATCGCTAGAATGCATCCAGGAAAGGGTATCGCGCTTTACGTACTCCATTAGCACCTGCTTATTGGCATCTAACGAGAAGTTAACTACTGCAAAACCTTTAGGAGCAAAATCGGCATAAATACCCACAAGCGATTTGTTGGTTGCCACGCAACCGTCGCACCAAGTGGCCCAAAAGTTTACTAACACATACCTTGCCCCCATTGCTTTAACATCAACCATATTACCATCTAAAGCAGGGAAAGCCATAACAGGAAACCTTGTGCCTACAGCAAGCATCTCTCCTCTACGCGCACGAATCTCCATTTGCGAGGCCATGAGCTTAACGTTCTTATGCAGGTTTTTAACCAAAGCATTGTGCGGATAAATGGGGTAAAGAAGCGAATCAACAAGTTGAAAGTACTTGAAATCGGCCTTAGAGTCTAAAACAAAGTTCTTATTATCGTACTGCTGGTAAAGGGCAATGATGGTAGCCAGCGAGTAGCTGTTATCCTTTATAAAGCGTATGGTATAGGCCTTATGCTTACTCGTAATTTGGGCGTATGTGCTGTCAATGGTCGTTCTAATAGAGTCGAAATTGGGCTCTTTGTAGGTATTTCGCCAAACAGTAGCCAGGGAGTCAATTTGAGCAACCACACCATTCAATCGCCCATTGAGTTCCTTAACCCTAAGGCTACCCTGCGAACCGTTAACTGCATACTCTTGCAAGTTTGCGTTGGAGGCCTTAACAAACACACGCTCGCCAGGCGATAACAGCAACAATATTTGACTTGCCGATCCTTTTGGCTGCAGCACATAAAAAGCTGGTTCATTGAGTGTAAGCGTAAACGAAAAGTTCCCCGAGCTGGAGGTTTCTGCTGAATCTACAGCCGAAAGAGCATCGTCGCTAGCTGCCATTAAGTAAATATACTCGTTGGACAAACCTATAATACTGCCCTCCACCGTTACCTCATTAGCCCTAGGGCCACAAGCATAAACCAAAAGTCCAAAAGAAAGGAAAAAGCTTAGGAGCAGGGTGCCCTTTACTATACGTTCAAAAAAAATCGACCTAAACATATAAATTCTGATTATGCGGGGAAAGTCCATAACAAACGATTTCGCCCAATTTCACGCAAAGTTAACCAAAATATAATACAGCAAACCTCCCTGAGAATTGCCAAAAATTCCCTAATTTGTATAGCCGACAACAATTTGAAAATCACCTAAAACAAAGAATCATGAAGTACTTGGAATTCGACAAGGAGTCGCTGGTAAATCTTGAGTACTCGCTAAACAGGGAGATTCTTAGTACCAACAGAGCGGGTGGATATTTCAGCACTACTATTGTTTTGTGCAACACACGTAAGTACCACGGGTTAATGGTTATTCCGCTTGATGAGTTTGATGGGGAGAACCACGTACTTCTATCGAGCGTTGACGACACTGTAATACAACACGAGCAAGCATTCAACCTAGGAATACACAGATACCCTGGCATTTACGAACCAAGGGGACATAAATACATTATAGACTTTAGCTACGAACCAACCCCAAAGGTAACCTACAGAGTGGGCGGTGTGATTCTGGAGAAAGAGCTGCTATTTGTACATAATGAGGAGCAAATTCTTATACGCTACACACTTAAAGACGCACATAGCCCCACCAAGCTCCGCTTTAAGCCATTCCTTGCATTTAGGAACGCCCACAAACTATCCAAAGCCAACCTGTGGGCCGATACGCATTACACCGAAATAGACAACGGGGTTAAGTACAAACTGTACAAGGGTTTTCCATACCTACATCTACAAACAAACAAAAAGGCGGAGTTTATTGCCTCTCCCGATTGGTACTATAACATTGAGTACAAAGAGGAGATTTGGCGCGGATACGAAGGCCATGAGGATCTTTTTGTTCCAGGCTACTTTGAGATCTCCATAAAGAAAGGTGAGTCGGTAATATTATCAGCCTCAACCACAGAGCAAAAGCCCGCAATGCTTACCAAAAAGTTTAAAGCCGAAATTGAACGGCGCCCCGCCAAAGACTGTTTCCAGAACTGCCTGTTTAATGCCGCAAATCAGTTTATTGTAGGGAAAGGGAAGCATACCGAGATTATTGCTGGATTCCCTTGGTTTGGGCGCTGGGGCCGCGACACATTTATTGCGCTTCCTGGGTTAACCCTTTGCAACAATAATTCCAAAACATGTAAAGATGTTTTAGATACCATGTCCAACGAGCTTAAAGATGGCCTATTCCCAAATGTTGGCAAGCACTCTGCAGCCGCCTTTAACTCGGTTGATGCTCCGCTATGGTACTTCTGGGCCATACAGCAGTACGCATTGCACACAAACGAGAGGGAACAGGTGTGGAAGGATTATGGAAAAAAGATGAAGCAAATACTTGCCGCATACCGTAACGGACTTCCATACAACATCAAAATGCAAAGCAATGGGTTGATATGGGCTGGCGAAAAAGGCTTTGCTCTAACCTGGATGGATGCCGTTGTGTGCGGAAAGCCAGTTACCCCACGTATTGGCTATCCTGTGGAGATTAACGCGCTATGGTACAATGCCATTATGTTTACACTTGAGCTAGCGGCACAAAATAAGGACACCAAGTTCATAAAGGAATGGGAACCCATTGCCAACATGGCCAGAGAGAACTTTACAAAAGTTTTTTGGAACGATTCACTAGGCTATTTAGCCGACTATGTTGACGATAACGGGCAAAACATGTTTGTTAGACCAAACCAAATATTTGCCGCATCGCTTCCATACAGCATGCTAACCGATGAAATGAAGCGAAGCATTATAGCCACTGTAGAGCGAGAGCTACTAACAGCTAAAGGATTGCGAACCCTTGCTCCAAAAAATCCTGCCTACCAGGGCATTTATGAAGGCGACCAGGCCAAGAGGGACTCCGCATACCACCAAGGAACCGTTTGGCCATGGCTATCGGGACATTTTATTGAGGCCTACCTTTCTGTAGATCCCCAAGCGGCCTTAATTGTTGCAAAAAAACTGGTTGAGGGGCTTAAGGAAGAGGTAAACAGGTACGGGATATGCTCAATATCCGAGATTTTTGATGGGGATCCCCCTCAACGGCCCCGCGGTGCAATTTCGCAGGCATGGAGCGTTGCTGAAACGCTTAGAATAATTAGACTGATTGAAAAACAAGAAAAAAGCCAAAAGCGATGAGAGTGTTAATGTTTGGATGGGAGTTTCCGCCGCATATAACAGGAGGGTTAGGCACAGCATGCTTTGGGCTTACCAAAGGACTTGCAAGGCATAAGGTTAATGTTGTTTTTGTTGTACCCAAGGCTTTTGGCGACGAAGACAAGAGCGCCCTTAGACTTGTATCGGCCGAAGACATTGAAGTAGGCCTAACCGATGTGGAGATGAAAGAGTTCTGGGAGCGGGTTAGCTACATTGAGGTTGGCTCAAACCTTATACCCTACCTTGGCCCCGATGAGTTTAAAACGCTCATTAGCAAATCGGTTCCAACGGGAATAGACATAAAGGAGAGCACATACGGGAGAAAATTTAAGTTTTCTGGCTCCTACGGAAAGGACTTAATGCAGGAGGTATTGCGCTACTCATACATAGCTGCAAGCATAGCCGCAAAGGAGTCGTTCGACATTATACATGCACACGACTGGCTTACCTACCCAGCAGGTATATCGGCTAAGCTTACATCGGGAAAGCCATTGGTTATACATGTACATGCAACAGAGTTTGACCGCAGCGGCGAGAATGTAAACCAAGTGGTTTACGATATCGAGCGCAAAGGTATGGAGATGGCCGATAAGGTAATAACCGTTAGTAACCTTACCCGCAATATAGTTATTACCCGTTACGGAATAGACCCCGATAAGGTGGTAACAGTTCACAACGCTGTAGAGTTTCGTAACAACAACGACTTTAGTCATGTGAGCAAAACAGTGCCAGAGAAGGTGGTTACATTTTTAGGCAGGGTAACCTTTCAAAAAGGGCCCGACTACTTTGTTGAAGCAGCCAATAAGGTTCTAAAAAAGTACAGCAATGTTCGCTTTGTTATGGCAGGGAGTGGCGATATGCTTAACCGAATGATTAGACGCGTTGCCGAGCTGGGGATTTCTGATAAGTTCCACTTTACAGGATTCCTTAAAGGCCCCGATGTTTCGCGTATGTTTGCCATGAGCGACGTGTACGTAATGCCATCGGTATCGGAACCCTTTGGCATAAGCCCTCTAGAAGCAATGAAAAGCCACGTGCCAGTTATCATATCAAAGCAATCGGGCGTAGCCGAGGTTCTTAAGCACGGAATAAAAATTGACTTCTGGGATATTGATGCCATGGCCGATGCCATATACGGACTACTTAACTACGAATCGCTATCGCACTTCTTTATAAAGCATGGGCAAGATGAGGTGGATAGCCTAAAATGGGAAAACGCAGCCTTTGAGGTGAAAGAGGTTTACAAATCGTTCCAATAAGCGGCAACACCCAACAAAAAATTAGTTAACTACAAATCTGCAGAACCAATGAAAACTATATGCTTCTACTTTCAAGTACATCAACCCTTTAGGTTACGCCGTTACCGCTTTTTCGATATTGGGCAAAACCACGCTTACTTCGACGATTTTGCCAATCGCTCCATAATGCGCAAGGTTGCAGAAAAGTGCTATCTACCAACCAACAAGCTACTACTGGATTTAATTAACGAGTATGGCAAACGCTTCAAAATATCGTACTCCATATCGGGTACGGCACTGGACCAGTTCGAGATGTACGCTCCTGAGGTGCTGGAGAGCTTTAAACGGCTAGCCGAGACGGGTAGCGTTGAATTTATTGCCGAAACCTATGCTCACTCCTTATCGGCACTAAAATCGAAAGAGGAGTTTAAGCGCCAGGTGAATCGCCAAACCAATATGGTAAAGGAGCTTTTTGGGCAAAAACCCACAACGTTTAGAAACACCGAGCTTATTTACTCCGATTCCATTGGCGAGATGGTTGCCTCCATGGGCTACAAAGCCATGCTCACCGAGGGAGCAAAGCACATACTAGGGTGGAAAAGCTCCAATTACCTATACACCAACGCCATAAACCCTAAACTAAAGCTACTGCTAAAGAACTTTAGGCTAAGCGACGACATCGCCTTCCGATTCTCCAACAGGGAATGGAGCGAGTGGCCACTCACCACCGAGAAGTACGTGAACTGGTTAAACACCATTGACGAAAAGGAGGAGATTGTTAACCTATTTATGGACTACGAAACCTTTGGCGAGCACCAATGGGCAGAAACGGGCATCTTTGATTTTATGAAGGCGCTTCCAGCCAGAGTATTCTCCGACTCCCAATTTGAATTTCTCACCCCAGCCGAAGCAGCCCAAAAGCATCAGCCCATTGCGCCAATGCATGTGCCTCACCCCATATCGTGGGCCGACGAGGAGCGCGACCTTACCGCATGGCTTGGAAACGAGATGCAGGAAGAGGCATTCAACAACCTATACAAAATTGCCGACACAGTTTACCAACTGGACGACCCTGCGCTTCTACGCGACTGGAAACTACTGCAAACCAGCGACCATTTCTACTACATGTGTACAAAGTGGTTTAGCGATGGCGATGTTCATAAGTACTTTAACCCATACGATACGCCCTACGAAGCCTTTATTAACTACATGAATGCGCTTAGCGATTTTACCCTACGGGTTAAATCGGCCTACCAAAAGCAACAAGCAACTGAGGGCATTTTAGGTCCAGAGGATTTGGATGCTGCAATAAAGGATTACGAGGATAAGCTTAAACAGCTAAAGGCTCTCAAGAAAAAGAGAGGCTAAGGAACCTTACACATAAAGTTCCTAATGCTTAACATGTAACTAAATGAGAAAAACTATGGAAGAGAAGTTGGTACGTCCCGATTACCTTTTTGAGGTGAGCTGGGAAGTTTGTAACAAGGTGGGAGGAATCCACACGGTAATATCAACAAAGGCATCGACACTTTACAACGAGCTTAGTGATAACTACATACTAATTGGCCCCGATGTTTGGCGCGATACCGAACGAAACCCAGAGTTTGCCGAGGATCAGCAGCTCTTTGCACAATGGCGATCCAAGGCCATGAGCGAAGGGATACGCGTTAGAATTGGCCGATGGAACGTTGTTGGTAACCCCATTGCCATAATGGTGGACTTTACACCCTTCTTCTCCCAAAAAAACGAGATATTCAAATTCTTCTGGGATCAGTTTAAGCTCGACTCCCTATCGGGGCAATGGGATTACGTTGAACCCGCACTGTTTGGCTACGCCGCAGGTAAAGTAATAGAGAGCTTTACGCGTCACCAGCTTAGTTTAAGGCATAGAGTGGTGGCTCAGTTCCACGAGTGGATGACAGGCACAGGGCTTCTGTACCTAAAAAGTACAATGCCACAAATTGGCACCATTTTCACTACGCACGCCACAGTTCTTGGCCGCTCCATTGCAGGCAATGGGCAACCGCTTTACGATAACCTAGAGAAGTACGACCCCGATGCTAAAGCAAAGGAGTTTAACGTTATATCTAAGCAATCGCTGGAAAAGGTGTCGGCAGTGGAGGCCGACTGCTACACTACAGTTAGTAACATTACCGCAAAGGAGTGCGCGCAGTTCCACAAAAAAGAGGTTGACCTAGTTACACCCAATGGATTTGAGGACCGTTTTGTACCCGAACCCGAAGAGTTTAACCTACGGCGCATTGAGGCAAAAGTAAAATGCTACGAGGTTGCCGAAGCGCTTCTAGCACACGATGTATCTAAAAACTCGCTTCTAATTGGCATTGGCGGAAGGTACGAGTTCAAAAACAAGGGGATAGACATTTTTATTGATGCTCTTGGGGAGCTAAACAGGAGCAACAATCTGGACCATGAGGTACTGGCTTTTATCATGATACCAGCAAATCATCACGGGCCACGAAAGGATGTTTTTAAGAACCTCCAGGAAAAATCCAACGAGAACATATTAATTCTTAGCGATACACACCTTACTCACTACCTTATTGACCCTGAGTACGACCCCATTCTTAACAGAATTAAAAGTGCGGGTCTGCTCAACGCATCAACCGATAAGGTAAAAATATTCTTCGTACCCTGCTACCTCAACGGTACCGATGGTATTTTTAACCTGCACTACTACGACCTGCTAATAGGCATGGACCTTAGCATATTCCCATCGTACTACGAGCCATGGGGCTACACACCTCTTGAAAGCCTTGCTTTCCACGTTCCTACAATTACTACAACCCTAGCGGGATTTGGACTCTGGGTAAACACCCACATGAAAGAGGATCACCCAGGCTCCATTGTAATTAATAGAACCGATAGTAACGACACAGAGGTGGTACAAGGCATTGTTAAGGCAATAAAAAGCATGGATGCCCTTGAACGTGAAAACAGAGAGTTTATTAGGGACGATGCTTACAAGGCCTCAAAAATAGCCCTTTGGGAAAATCTAATCCAGTACTACTATCAGGCATACGACATTGCGCTGCGCAAAACGGAAAACCGCACACAGCTCTTTGTTGAAAAAGAACGCGAGGAGGAACAACCAATTATTGAACGAAAGTATGAGCTAAGCCAACCCCAATGGGTAAGGGTAATGGTGCAAAAGAGCATTCCACAAAAGCTCTCGGCACTCGATGAGCTTTCAAAAAATCTTTGGTGGAGCTGGAATCCTAACGCAGTGGAACTTTTCCAATGCATAGACTCCGACTTATGGGAGAAAAGTGAACAAAACCCCATAGCGCTCCTTGAGCAGATAAGCCTATCGCGCTTCCGAGAGTTGGAAGAAAACCCAATGTTTATGAGCAAGTTAAACTCCGTTTACGATGAGTTTACCAGCTACACGAACAAGAAGAAGCAGCAAACGGAACCTTGCGTAGCCTACTTCAGCATGGAGTTTGGGCTTCACGTATCGTTAAAAACCTACTCTGGCGGATTAGGAATTCTAGCAGGCGATTACCTAAAGGAAGCATCCGATCAGAACGTTAGAATTGTGGGCATAGGGCTTTTGTACAAGTACGGATACTTTACGCAGCAGCTCTCATCAACAGGGCAACAGGTAAATGTTTACGACTCGCAAAACTTTGCCCAATCGGTTGCCACACCAGTAAGAGAAGCCGATGGTACATGGAAAACCATAAGCATTGCCTTCCCCGGCCGAAACGTTAACGCCAGAATTTGGCGTGTGGACGTGGGCCGAACGGAGCTATACCTCCTAGACACCGAGATGGAAGAGAATCAACCAGCCGACAGGTCTATTACCCACCAGCTATATGGCGGAGATTGGGAAAATAGGCTAAAACAGGAGATGCTTTTGGGCATTGGGGGAATTAGGGCGCTTGCCAAGTTAGGTATAAGAGCGTGTGTTTACCATCTTAACGAGGGACATGCAGCATTCACTGGTCTTGAGCGGCTACGTGAGCTAATTCTTAACGACAAGCTATCGTTTAACGAGTCTCTTGAGGTAGTACGCGCATCTAGCCTATTCACCACTCACACACCGGTTCCCGCAGGGCACGACTCATTCCCCGAAGATATGATTCGTACCTACATGGCTCACTATCCCGACAGGCTAAAAATTACCTGGGAACAGTTTATGGATTTAGGCCGATTAATACCTGGTAACCGTACAGAGAACTTCTCCATGAGCTACCTTGCAACCAATTTGGCACAGGAGGTGAATGGCGTTAGCGAGCTGCACGGAAAGGTTAGCCGCGAAATGTTTGCCGGCCTTTGGCCAGGCTACTTCCCCTCCGAGCTACATGTTAGCCACGTTACCAACGGGGTACACTACCCCACATGGACATCGGGCGAGTGGCGAAGCGTTATGGAAACCGAAAACAGAGTCCCCGTTTGGGAAAAGATTACGGAAACACCTAACGCCCTTATATGGAAAACCAAAACATTACTCAGAAAGAGGCTACTAGACAACATTAGGCTTAGGTTATCCAATCCACACATAATAAAGTATGAGAGCCCCAAAAATGTTATCGATATAAAAGAGAACCTACGCGACGATGCGCTTACTATAGGCTTTGCCCGTAGATTTGCAACCTACAAGCGGGCTCACCTGCTACTGCGCGACCTTAAACGGCTAAGCAGAATTGTGAACAATCCCGACAAACCCGTACAGTTTATTTTTGCGGGAAAGGCACACCCAAACGATAAAGCGGGGCAAGACCTTATAAAGCGCATTGTTGAGATATCAAAAAACCCAGAGTTTATTGGTAAGGTGCTATTCCTACAAAACTACGACAGTGAGCTAGCGCGGGTAATGGTTCAAGGTGTTGATATTTGGATGAACACCCCTACCCGACCACTAGAGGCATCGGGAACCAGCGGAATGAAGGCCGTAATGAATGGCACGCTTCACTTTAGCGTACTTGATGGTTGGTGGGTTGAAGCGTACAAGCCCAATGCGGGCTGGGCTCTGCCAGAAGAGCGCACTTACAGTGAACAGGAGTTTCAGGACGACCTTGATGCCGAAACCATATACAACCTGCTGGAGAATGAAATTGTCCCCGCTTTCTTTGACCGCGACGAAGAGAGCATCCCACAGGAATGGGTTGGTTTCATCAAAAAATCGATAACAGAAATTGCCCCTGCCTTTAGCTCTACCAGGATGCTAAACGACTACCAAAAGCAGTTTTACACCAAGCTGCTTCAACGCTCTAAGGATATGGTTGCCGACGATTTTGAGATGGCCAAGAACATATCAGCATGGAAAAAGAAGGTATCGCGCAGCTGGGATAGCATTGAGGTTATCTCGGTTAAACCACTTGACGGTGCTAAGGAACCAATGGTACAGGGACTGGAGTACACCGCCGAAGCCGTAATTTACCTTGATAGCTTACAGCCAAACGACATTGGAGTTGAACTTGTTGTAGCAAGCCCAGTTAACCAAGGTGAAGTTAAAATACTTGGGGTAATTGAGTTTGACATGGTAAACTTTGAAAACGGTAGGGCTACATACCAACTAAAGTTCTCGCCCAATGAGCCCGGAGCGTTTGATAGCGGAATAAGAATATTTGGCAAAAACCCACTGCTACCGCATAGAATGGACTTCCCGCTAATGAGGTGGATATAGCAAACGGCACACCCAGAACCTGCATAACAAAGCTCTGGGTGTGCTTGCATTATGCATAAAGCGTTGATTCTTCTAATATGTAATCACCAACCGTTTCGCCTTCGCGAAAACGGGTAACCCTATACGCGCTTGTACCTTTTAGCTGTAGAGCCATTAGGGCTTTATCGCGAGGGGTATGCACGTTGGGCAGAATTACCGTTCGGAACTCATGCGGCAAACCGCTACTCCTAATAATATCAATAGACGCTGTGATACTCTCAAGCATTGCCGATGTGCGCTCAACCGTAAGGCCTATCACACGCGAATACTGCTCGGCAGTAAGCTCATGCTTAATATCCATAGCAATAAAATCAACCAGGCCTAAATCAACCAAATGCCGAAGCATCACGGGATTGGTTCCATTGGTGTCCAACTTTACCCTATATCCCAACGCCCTAACCGATGCAATAAACTCGGGCAAATGGGGATGCAAAGTGGGCTCGCCGCCGGTAATAACAACAGCATCAAGCCACCCCACCCTACTGCTGAGGAACGACAGCACCTCCTGTGCGGAGATAGTATCGCTTTGCGAGTATAGCTGCGGCAGCACCAGCGCAGGATTGTGGCAGTAGCCACACCTAAAGTTGCACCCCGTGGTAAAAACAACCGCAGCAATGTGGTTAGGATAGTCTAACAGGCTCTGCTTAACCAATCCGCCTATTCGCATAGCGCCTTATCAAAAAGTTTACGGTCGGCGAATTCGGCCTGCTTACCATCGTTCCACTGACTAACGGGACGCAGGTATCCTACTATGCGCGAGAAAACCTCGCACTGCGATTCAACCCCTTGCTCGCTACACTTTGGGCACACATGATGCTCGCCATAAATGTAGCCGTGGCTTGGGCATATGCTAAACGTTGGCGAAAGGGTGATGTAGGGCAAACGGAATGTTGAGGTTATCTTTTTTACCAGCGATTTCACCATTGCGGGCGATGGCATAGACTCACCAAGGAAAATATGGAATACAGTACCCCCAGTATAACGGGTTTGCAACTCGTCCTGATTGGTTAGCGCCTCAAATAAATCGCTGGTGTAGGTTACAGGCAGCTGCGTTGAGTTGGTGTAGTATGGTTTTGCCCCTTTGCGAACGGCAGCCTCATTGGATACAATGATATCGGGATACTCAGCCTTATCAATCTTGGCCAAACGGTACGATGTACCCTCGGCTGGAGTAGCCTCAAGGTTGTAAATATTCCCAGTCTCCTCCTGAAACTCCTCAAGCCTTAAGCGCATGAAGTCCATAATGCGCTTGGCAAACTCAGCGCCCTTATCATCGGAGATTGAGCATCCCAAAAAGTTTTGGCAGCACTCATTCATGCCCACAATACCAATGGTTGAAAAGTGGTTTTTCCAGTACAAGCCGTAGCGCTGCTTAATGTTACGCAGGTAGAACTTTGAGTATGGATATAGCCCCTTATCAGTAAGGCGTTCAATTACCTTACGCTTAGTCTCTAGGCTCTCCTTGGCCAGCTGCATCAGCTTATCAAGGCGCTGTAGCAAATCCTCCTCGGTACGCGACTCGTAGCCTAGTCTGGGTAGATTTATGGTAACAACGCCCACGCTGCCCGTTAGCGGATTTGAACCAAAAAGGCCTCCGCCACGCTTCTGCAACTCGCGCTTATCTAGCCTAAGTCGGCAGCACATGCTACGTACATCATCGGGGCTAAGGTCTGAGTTAACAAAGTTAGAGAAGTAGGGAATGCCATACTTTGCCGTAATATCCCAAATTGCGCTGTAAACGGGGTTATCCCAATCAAAATCGGGGGTGATATTGTAGGTTGGAATGGGGAACGAGAACACGCTGCCATTGGCATCGCCCTCGGCCATAACCTCGGCAAAGGCTTTGTTAAACATGTCCATCTCTGGCTGAAAATCGCCATAAACGGCATCCTGTACCTTGCCGCCAATAACAACGGGTTGGCTTGCCAAGTTATTGGGCACCTTAAGGTCTAGCGTAACGTTGGTAAAAGGCGTTTGAAAGCCCACGCGGGTTGGCACGTTAATGTTGTACATAAACTCCTGCAAGGCCTGCTTAACCTGCTCGTACGATAGGTTGTCGTACCTAATGAATGGAGCCAAATAGGTATCAAACCCAGAAAATGCCTGGGCTCCAGCAGCCTCACCCTGCATGGTGTAGAAGAAGTTAACAATTTGCCCAAGCACCGTTCTAAAGTGCTTTGCGGGGCGGCTCTCAACCTTACCCGCAACGCCGGTAAAGCCAGATAGAAGTAAATCTTCCAAATCCCAGCCTACGCAGTAAACGCTAAGGAACCCAAGGTCGTGTATATGAAAACGCCCCGATTGGTGCGCCTGCTTAATCTCATCGGAGTAGATACGCTCCAGCCAGTACTGCGAGCTAATAATTGTTGCTATATGCTGATTTAGTCCCTGCAGCGAGTAGGTTGAGTTGGCGCTCTCCTTTATGCGCCAATCGTTTAGCGACAGGTACTGCTCTATGATATCGAGATTGGAGAGCAGCTCCTTGGTATTCCTAAGCTGCGCATGCTGGTTGCGGTAAAGGATATAGGCTTTGGCCACATCAAAAAGCCCATTCTCAAACAGAACCTGCTCAACCACATCCTGAACCTGTTCAACAGAACACTGAGTGCTACTGCCGTTAAAAATCTGAAGCCGATTTATCACATCGAGCATTAGCCCCTCGGCCTGCTCCCTGTTAGGCTTGCCCACCGAGCGTAACGCCCTAAATATGGCAAACGTAATATTCTCGGCCCTAAAGGGCACAATGCGACCATCGCGCTTACAAATTACAGCACTGCTTAATGCACCATTCTTTTCCATAGCTTTACATTTATTGATTAATGGGAAAAATGGTAGCCTCAGTTTGAAACGATAGAAAAATAAAGAGGTGTGTATCTTTACTCTTCGCCTTTCGCCCGAAAGCTACGAATTACACGTACAGGCAGGTCTTCTGGCTTACTCCAGCTAAGCGGCCTTCCCATTCCACAACTTCTGGAACAGTGGCAAAGGGTGCTTAGCCCTTTACGGAGCTTACAGCTACGGGGATAGCTCCCGATTTTAACGGGATTCCCTTTTAATCCGAACCACGATGGTGATTCAGGAACCTGTAGTTTTACACAACGAAGGTAATGCAACATTGCGCTCTCACAAGCGCTGCCAAAGGATAAGATACAAACACCGATTGTTAATATCGTTGAAAAGCCAAGAGAAACAGGGGCAATATCAACTCAAAAAAAAATTGAGGACAGCACCACACAAAAAAGTTCAATTTTAATTTCCCATATCACGGGGGCTGCAGAACAAAAAGGGGAACAAACACGAGTAGTGCAGAACAAAAAAAATTGTTTAGCCCTACCTTTGCGGCATAAATCAAATTGAATGCAACGAGCAAATACTACACTAGAACAGCTAGAATCCCTTCCAATCACCCGTTTACTATGGAAATACTTTCTACCAGCCTTTACAGGCGTTGTTATTAACTCGCTTTACAACATTGTTGACCGCATTTTTATTGGCCAAGGAGTTGGAGCCCTTGCCCTTGCCGGGCTAAGCGCCGTTTTCCCCATAATGCTAATTATGATGGGATTTGGCATGCTAATAGGCTTGGGCGCTGGAGTTAGAATATCAATAAACCTAGGAAAAAGGGACCTTCCCCGCGCCGAGAAGGTGCTGGGTAATGCCTTTATCCTTATGCTAATAGTATCTGTAATAATAACCATTATTGGCTTTAGCATTAAAGGGCCAATGCTAACACTGTTTGGTGCAAGCAGCCAAACAGCCGATTACGCTAACAGCTACTTAAACATCATCCTATTTGGCTCCATTTTTAACGTTGTGGGATTCTCTCTTAACAACCTAATCCGCTCCGAGGGAAATGCCAAAACCGCCATGTACAGCATGATGATTAGCGCAGGAACCAATATCATACTAGACCCTATCTTTATTTTTGTTTTTGATTTTGGAGTGGCAGGTGCAGCATGGGCTACCGTTATATCGCAGGCAATTCTATGCATATGGGTTATTGCTCACTTCCGCAGCAAAAGAGCCAACATAAAGCTTAAACGAAAAAACTTTGCGCTGCAAAAGGATATTATAGTTTACATAATTACCATAGGCTTTGCCCCTTTTGCCATGCAAATAGCCGGAAGCCTTGTTCAGGGCACATTTAACACGCAGCTCATTAAGTTTGGTGGCGATATTGCCGTTGGCGCCATGGGTATTATCAACAGCGTTGCCATGCTTATTGTGATGTCCATAATAGCCATAAACATGGCGGCTCAACCCATTTTTGGGTATAGCTACGGAGCCAAGCAGTACGATAGGCTAAAGGAAACCCTAAGGGTTTGCCTAATAGCGGCAACAACAATATCGGTAGTTGGTTTTGTTGCCGTTGAGCTGTTCCCATCGGCAATAATAAAGCTGTTTAACAACAGCAGTGAGGAGCTGCTTACCATAGGAAAGCAAGGCATTAGATTATTCTTTGCGGCATTCCCCATTGTTGGTTTTCAGGTTATTACCAGCAACTACTTTCAATCAACGGGAAAAGCGGGCAAAGCAGCATTCCTCTCGTTGCTTAGGCAGGTTATTGTGCTAATTCCAGCACTAATATTTCTCCCAAAGATTTGGGGGCTACAAGGTGTGTGGATTGCCTCACCAGTTGCAGATATAATTGCTGCGGCAATTAGCGCAACGCTACTAGTACGTGAGCTAAAGCGACTAAACCAAATGTAGCGGAGAGTGTTTAACACATTATGAGCACAACAAAACCCATACTAGGTTAAAAGATGTGCTTATCTACGCAAATATTAGCTAATTTAGTCGCCTTAACATTATAGCATTGAAAACGGTTCACAACGCAACAGAACTTAAATTTGATTGTAGCGCAGTAACCATCGGCTTTTTCGATGGGGTTCACCTTGGGCACAAAAGCATCCTAAGGCATACCCTTAACAAAGCTGATGAGCTGCGTTGCCCTTCGGTAGTTTTATCGTTTTGGCCTCATCCCCGCATTGTTTTAGGAAAAGATGCAAGGGATTTAAGGCTTCTTAGCACCCTTACCGAGAAGCAAGAGCTACTCCAAAAAATGGGGGTAAACGCCTTTCTGCAAATGGAATTTACACGTGAGCTTGCAGCGCTTCCAGCCGAGGATTTTATTAAGAACATACTAGTTGATGAGCTAAAAGCCAAACATATTGTAGTTGGATTTAACCATCACTTTGGAAAGGGAGGCAAAGGCGATTTTAACCTGCTTAACCAGCTCGCCCATAAATACGGCTACACAACAGAACAGGTTGGCGCCACGCAGCTAAACGGGCTAGATGTTAGCTCCACAAAAATTCGCAACTACCTAGACGATGGCAACCTAGACGTTGCAAACCAAATGCTAGGTTACAACTATAGCATTACGGGTACCATTGAGGGCGGACAGCAAATTGGCCGATCTATAGGATTTCCTACGGCCAACATTAACCCTATTGATCCTCATAAAATTCTTCCTAAGCTTGGGGTTTATGCTGTTTGGGTAACCTACAACGGCACTAAATACCCAGCCATGCTTAACATTGGCATTAGGCCCACCATTGGTAATAACCTAAAGCTAACCGTAGAAGCGCACATTATTGGCTTTAACCAAAATATTTACAATCAGGAAATAACCATTGAGTTTGTTAAGCGTATTAGAGATGAGGTTAAATTCACTGGTCTTGCCGACTTAAAAGCGCAGCTAGAGCGCGACCGCCTAACAGTGCTTCGCACGCTTAACGAGATTGGGAAATAGTAACGAGGAAGGCCAGTTCACCACCCATAAACCAGAGCAACTAGTAATTTGGGAGAGTGAAGGTACACATATAGTGATTACAAATGTTAGCAAGGAGTAACGTCTAACATCTAACGTCTAACATCTAATATCTACAATAAAGCTATGAGCAAAGTAATTGAGCCCAACCTACCCTACAAGGTAAAAGACATAACCCTTGCTGAATGGGGTCGCAAGGAGATTAGCATTGCCGAAAAGGAGATGCCAGGACTAATGTCTATCCGCCAAAAGTACTCTGCCCAAAAACCCTTAAAGGGAGCACGTGTGATGGGATCGTTACACATGACCATTCAAACAGCCGTGCTAATAGAAACCCTTGTGGAACTTGGAGCCGATGTGCGCTGGTGTAGCTGCAACATATTCTCCACTCAGGATCACGCTGCTGCAGCAATTGCCCAAGCTGGCGTTCCTGTATTTGCATGGAAAGGCGAAACCCTTGAGGAGTACTGGTGGTGCACCGCTCAGGCGCTATCGTTCCCCAACGGCAAAGGGCCAAACCTTATTGTTGACGATGGCGGCGATGCTACGCTTCTAATCCACATGGGCTACAAGGCCGAGAAGGATGCCAGCACGCTAAGCACAACCCCATCGAGCCACGAGGAGAGCGTAATTATCGATCTTGTTAAGAAGCAACTTGCCGAGGAGCCTCAGAAATGGCACAACACCGTTAAGGAGTGGAAAGGCGTGTCGGAGGAAACCACCACGGGTGTTCACCGCCTATACCAGATGAAGGGGAGCGGCGAGCTGCTAGTTCCTGCCATTAACGTGAACGACTCGGTAACCAAGAGTAAGTTCGACAACCTTTACGGCTGCCGCGAGTCGCTTGCCGATGGTATTAAGCGTGCCACCGATGTTATGATTGCCGGAAAGGTTGTAGTTGTTTGCGGTTACGGCGATGTGGGTAAGGGCAGCGCTAAGAGCATGCGCGCCTATGGTGCCCGCGTTATTGTTACCGAGATTGACCCAATTTGCGCGCTACAAGCAGCAATGGAGGGCTTTGAGGTTAAAGCCATTGAGGATACGCTCGACGAGGGCAATATCTACGTAACCACCACTGGTAACCGCGATATCATAACCCTTGAGCACATGCTACGCATGAAGGATCAAACCATTGTGTGCAACATTGGCCACTTCGATAACGAGATACAGGTTACCAAGCTTAACGAGCGCAAGGACGTTAAGAAGGTTACCGTTAAGCCTCAGGTTGATCAGTACTTCTTCCCCGATGGCCGTAGCATATTCCTACTTGCCGAGGGCCGACTAGTTAACCTAGGTTGCGCAACAGGTCACCCAAGCTTTGTAATGAGCAACAGCTTTACCAATCAAACGTTGGCGCAACTGGAATTATGGAGCAAAAACCTTGAGGTTGATGTGTACCGCCTACCCAAGCACCTAGACGAGGAGGTTGCACGCCTACACCTTGAGCAACTTGGCGTTAAGCTAACCAAGCTAACCCCAGAGCAAGCGAAGTACATTGGCGTTCCTGTTGAAGGCCCATACAAGCCAGAGCACTACAGATACTAAAAAGGATATTATGAGAGACGGGTTACTGGTTACAATTAAGATGTAACTGGTAACTCGTTTCTTTGTTTTAATTGGTTACTGGTTATTAGTTACAAGTTACAGATCATCGTTTACAGCAAGTAACATGTAACCCGTCACTTGTCACATCTAATCTAGATGGTTACAGGTTTCCAGTATTAGTCACAACCTATCTGTTACAGCAAGTCACCACTTCTTCCCCACCAGCCCCCAACCAAAATCCCCAACAATTTGTATCTTGCAATAAAAAGTTAAAGATGCCAACCCTAAAGCAAGCCATTAAAAAAACCCTTGAGTTCGAACGGTTTATCACAAGGGGCATATGGAGCATGAGGCTCGACGATGTTTCAAAAAAGAAATCGTTCCTGTTTCGCTTTATCAGAATTATACTACTTGCATTTAGGGGCTTTAAGGAGGATTTTGTTGGGCTAAGAGCATCGGCGCTTACCTACTACTCCCTTATGTCCATTGTTCCAATACTTGCCATGGGCTTTGGCGTTGCAAAGGGCTTTGGGTTCGACAAGTACCTTGAACGACAAATTATTGAGAACTTCAAGGGACAGGAGGAGGTACTTAACCAGGCCATATCATTTGCCAACTCGCTTCTAGAGCGTACGGGCGGCGGGCTAATTGCCGGTATTGGTGTGGTTATCCTGTTCTGGTCCGTAATGAACGTGTTTAGTAATATCGAGATATCGTTTAACGCCATATGGCAAATTGACCGCGGGCGTTCCATAACACGCAAGTTTAGCGACTACCTATCGCTTATGCTGGTTGCCCCTGTGCTAATGATTGCAGCCAGTAGCGTAAACGTTTACCTATCAACCCAGCTAAACTCCATATCGCAGCAAATAGAGATAATAGGGTACATCAGCCCTTACATCATGACCCTATTCAAACTTATTCCCTATGTTATAATCTGGTTGCTATTCTCGGTTATCTACATAGTGATGCCCAACACTAAGGTGTCCCTTGTAGCGGGTATAATTGCAGGCATTATAGCGGGTAGCGCATTCCAGGTAACGCAATGGTTTTACATCGATTTTCAGATTGGCGTGTCAAAGTACAACGCCATTTACGGTAGCTTTGCGGCCCTCCCTCTGTTCCTAATCTGGATGCGCATTAGCTGGCTTATTGTACTATTTGGTGCCGAGCTCTCATTTGCCTACCAAAACGTGCAGATGTACGAGTTTGAATCGGAAACCGATAACATAAGCCACCGCTCACGTAGGGTGCTATCCATCCTTATCCTTAACCGCATTATCAAACGCTTTACAGCAGGCGAAGAGCCGCTAACGGCAACAGAGTTGGCAATTGACCTTAAGCTACCCGTTAGAATGGTACGTAGCCTACTGAATAACCTTATTAAGTGCCGCATTGTATCGGAAACCTACACCGACGACCCTAAAAGCCGAGGATTTCAACCAGCCCAGTATATCGATAAGTTTACCATTGCCTACGTAATAGACCAACTCGATAACATGGGCGCATCGCTAGAGCCCGATACAGAACGGATGGTAAGGGTTAAGGAGATTCACGACTCATTCTTCAAAAATGTGAACAACCTACCAGAGAACATCCTTGTTAAAGATTTGTAACGCTTGGGCACTTAGTTTCACATTTTTATAACTTTGCAACCGCAAAATGGTTTTCCGTTTTGCGGTTGCCTATTTTTGCCCACACAATACAAAACAAGAGCACAATGAAAGAGGCTTGGAACAACTATTTTAGAGATTTAAAGATTAATGGAAAAAACCTGTACATAGTAGAGCTTCGCCGCTTTGCCGTTGTTTACCTTCTGTTTAGCGCAACACGCATTCTTTTCTACCTATTCAACGCCAGCTACTTCCCAGAAATAACATTTTCTGGATTCCTTACCATTTTGGCTGGGGGGCTAAAATTTGATACCACAGCCATTATATACACCAACCTGCTATACCTACCGCTAGCTTTCTTCCCATTCTACATTAGGTACAACAACGGTTTTCGCAGATTTTTAAAGTACCTCTTTATTGTAACCAACGGGCTTGCCCTTGGTGCTAACTGTGCCGATTTTATTTACTACCAGTTCACCCTTAGGCGCACCACAGCAACCGTTTTTAAAGAGTTTCAGAACGAGACCAACATGCTATCGCTATTCGGGAAATTCATTATAGACTACTGGTTTGTATTTATTATTTGGATTGTCATAATAGCCATACTTGTTATTTCCTACGGAAAAACCCACAAAACCAGCAAACCTAACGGATTAAAGGGGCACCTAGTTTACTTTGCCAACGGACTTATTCCCCTACTTGCACTTGCCACACTAGTGGTAGGTGGTGTGCGTGGAGGATTTAAGCACAGCACTCGTCCCATTACCCTCAGCAACGCGGGGCAATACGTAAAGGAACCAAAGGAAGTTGCCATTGTGCTTAACACCCCATTTGCCATTTTCCGCACAATGCAGAAACAATCGTTGCAAAAGGTTAACTACTATGCCACACAAGAAGAGCTAGAGGCTGTTTACAACCCTGTAATAGTGCCCGATTCAACCGCAAAGCAACAAAACCTCAACGTAGTAATTCTTATACTTGAGAGCTTTGGCCGCGAGTACATTGGTGCTTACAATCAGCACCTAAAAGCCGATGGGTACAATGGTTACACCCCATTCCTAGATTCGCTAATTAACGAGAGCATAGCCTTTAGATACGGCTTTAGCAACGGCAGAAAATCAATAGATGCAATGCCATCGGTGCTTGCCAGCATCCCCATGATGGTTGAGCCCTTTGTGCTAACATCATACTCAGGAAACAGTGTAAACAGCATCGCTTCGGAATTGGGTAACTTAGGCTATCACACCTCATTCTTTCATGGTGCCCCCAATGGATCAATGGGATTTCAAGCATTTGCTAACGTTGCTGGGTTTAAGGAGTACTATGGGCTTAACGAGTACGAGAACACCAGCGATTTTGATGGCATGTGGGGAGTTTGGGACGAGCCATTCCTACAGTACTACGCCAACAAGCTAAACGGCTTTAAGCAGCCCTTTGCCTCGGCGCTATTCACCGTTTCGTCGCATCACCCATTTCGTGTTCCAGAGCAGTACGAGGGTAAATTCCCCAAAGGGGAACTAGCCATTCATCAGTGCATTGGCTATACCGACCATGCGCTAAAACGCTTTTTCGAAACGGCTAAAACCATGCCTTGGTTTGAGAATACGCTCTTTGTTATTACGGCCGATCATGCCAATGAGCCTTTCTACCCCGAGTATAAAACCAACATTGGCGTTTTTGCTGTACCCATTATCTTCTACAAACCCGGAAGCACCCAAAAGGGAATGCGAATGGAGCTTGCCCAGCAAATTGATATTATGCCAACAGTACTGGGCTACCTTGGCTATCAAAAACCGTTTGTAGCCTTTGGGCAAAACCTGCTTAACCGCAAGGATGGCGATATGGCCATAAACTATACAGCATCAACCTATCAGCTATTTATGGATGACATGGTGCTACTCTATAACGGAAAGGCTAACGGCCTATACAACTACCGCTCCGATAGCCTTCTTCAGCAAAATCTGCTAAACCAGTACCCCGATAAGGAGCACGCAATGGAACAAAAGCTTAAAGGGATAATACAGCAGTACAACCAAAGGATGATTGACGATAAGCTGAGGGTTGAGTAGAGGAAGTAGAGGAAGTGGAGGAAGTGAAGGAAGGGGAGGAAATAGAGGAAGTTATCGGAATGAGTAGGGTGTGTGCAGTAACTAGTAACTTTTTACTTGTAACCAATGA